>JANOJW010000369.1:0-11497 GCA_031418955.1 Hyphomicrobiales bacterium
AGCTGCTGGGTCAGCGTCGAGCCGCCTTGCGCATAGCGCCCTGCGCGCAGGTTCGCGAACATGGCGCGTACGAGACCCATCGGATCGACGCCATAGTGATCGTAGAATCGGCGGTCCTCGGTCGCCACGACCGCGTCGATCAGATGGCGCGGGATGAGATCGAGCGGAATGAAGCTCGCGCCCTGCCCGCGTTCGACCAGGGTCTGCCCTTGGCGATCGAGTACGCGCACGATCGGGGCTGCGTCGCGCTTGCGCAGCGCCATCGGGTCGGGAAAGCGGATCGTGTAGTAGATCAGCGCGGTGGAGATGGCGATCGTGGCGACGAGCAACGCTGTGAGCGGCAGCCCGACCAGCAGCCGCAGCTTCCAGGAGTACCGCTTGAGGCCCCTCTTGCCGCCGGTCCCGTCGGCAGGCGCACCCTCGCCTTCGGATTTCGACGTCCACGCACCCATACGCCCACCCGGGAAGGAGAACCACCAATCGTGAGATAGGCGATCGCTCCTTAAGGACGGGTTAAGCATGCGACAGATTAACCGGGCACGGAGCCTTACTCTGCAGGCTGCGTACGCAGTTGCGGTACGAGCGTCGTCTCGTGGCCGGGCGCCGGATGTCGCGGCACCAGGAACGACAGGCAGAACGAGACGAGCGCGATGCCGGCGCCGAGCCAGAAGATGATCGCGGGGTCGACCATGCCGCCGATCAGCCCGAAGGTGACCGGGATCGCCACCGCCGCGATGTGATTGATGGTGAAGGCGACCGACACCGTCGAGGCGATGTCGGCTGGGTCCGCGATCTTCTGGAAATAGGTCGACTGCGCCAGGATCAGCGTGAAGAACACCCCGTCGATGACGAACAGGGCGGCTGCCACCTGCCAGTGCGGGGTCAGCGCATAGCCGATGAACACGGCGATCAGCACGAGGTTCTCGAAGAAGATCGAGCGACGCTCGCCGTACATCTTGATCAGTTTGCCGAGCCGGGGCGCGAGCAACGTGTTGAGCAGCGTCGTCACCAGCATCAGTTTGGCCGTGTCGAACACGGAAAAGCCGAACTTCTTCACGAGCAGAAATCCGCCGAACGCAAAGAACAGCTGCCGGCGCGCGCCCGACATGAACGTCATCAGGTAGTAGAGCCAGTAGCGCTGGCGCAGGATCAGCGTCTTTCGCTGCGCCACCGTGCCCTCGAACCGACCGAAGTAGTAAAAGCCCGCCAGCGTCGCCGCCATGCAGAGCCCGCCGACGAGGAGATAGATGCCGTCGTAGCTGGTCTTGGAGACCTGCCAGCCCAGATAACCGGCAAGCGCCAGCGCGCTGTAGACGGTGAACTGGGCGGCCGCGCCCGCACTCGAGATGCGCCCGATCAGCGCCGGTGCGTCGGCCTTGGGCAGCAATTGCAGCTGCAGCGACTTGTTGATCGTCTCGAAGTAGTGGAAGCCGACCGACATCACGAAGGTGGCGATCAGCATGCCCATGGTCGAGGAGACCTGGCCGGTAAGCGCCACGCCGAGGCCGAGCACGATCAGGCTCACGTAAGCGATGGTCTGCTCGCGAAACCACATCAGCCAGAAGATCGTCGTGAAGGCGAGGAAGCCCGGGATCTCGCGCACCGTCTGCGTCAGCCCCGCCTCGAACCAGCCGAAGTCGAGCTTCTCGATGGTGTAGTTGTGCAGCATCGCGTTCCAGCCCGCGAAGCCGAGGAAATTGATGAAATGCAGCGCCATCAGGAATTGCAGAGCGCCGCGGCGCTCGAGCAGGCCCGGTCCCGCCGTGACGGCTGACTTCTGAACAGCGTCCGGCATGCGAGATCCTGAACATCTTGAAGGGTGCCGCACGCTGGCTGCGCCGGCCGGGGCCGTCAATCCGCATTTCCGCGCAGGGCGAACGTGCCTGACGCATGGCGACCGCAGATCCCGACGCTGCGAAGTACGTCGGCAAAAGTGGGAGTGCGCAGCTTCGCGAACGGACCAGTCCGGCGTGACAAACCTACGCCGTCTCCCAGAACCGCCCTTCACACCGCCGACATCGCGGGCCATGAGCGTCCGCGGCCGGGTGCGTGCCGTAGGGCGCAATAGCGCGCCCGCCGACCTTTCCATCGCCTCGCGGCTCAACGCGCGTATTGCGCCGTCTTCCAACGGTGACCGTCACGGCGCAATACGCGCGTCGATGTCGGCGGGCGTGGAAAGCATGGTGGACGCGCTATTGCACCCTACGGCGCGGCCACGGACGCTCAGGGTCACAAGCGCTGTCCTAGCTCGTCGGCAGCGGAAATAGGGCGCTTGGGTTGGCGCGCGCATTCCCGGAAGTTGCGTGCCTACTCCGCCGCCTGGCGCTGGGCGGCGTCGCGGTCGTCGATGCGCTGCTCGATGACGGTGCGGAAGTTGCGCAAGAACCCCTGTACCGGCCAGACCGCGCCTTCGCCGAAGGCGCAGATGGTGTGGCCCTCGATCTGCTTGGTCACGTCGAACAGCAGGTCGATCTCGCGCTTCTGCGCCTCGCCGCGCGCCATGCGGTCGAGGATGCGCCACTGCCACGCCACGCCCTCGCGGCACGGCGTGCACTGGCCGCAGCTCTCGTGCTTGTAGAAATAGGCGATGCGGGCGAACGCCTTGATGATGTCGGTCGACTTGTCCATGACGATCACGGCCGCCGTGCCCAGGCCCGATTTCAGCTTCGCGAGCGCGTCGAAATCCATGGTCAGCGTCTGGCAGTCGGCCTCCGAGATGCAGGGCATCGAGGAGCCGCCCGGAATGACCGTCAGCAGGTTGTCCCAGCCGCCGCGCACGCCGCCCGCATGCTTCTCCAAGAGTTCGCGCAGCGGGATACCCATCGCCTCCTCGACCACGCACGGTTGCTCGACGTGGCCCGAGATCTGGAACAGCTTGGTGCCGGTGTTGTTGGGTTTGCCGATGCCGGCGAACCAGGCCGACCCGCGCCGCAGGATGGTCGGCACGACGGCAATGGATTCGACGTTGTTGACGGTCGTCGGCGAGCCGTAGAGGCCGGTGTTGGCCGGAAACGGGGGCTTCAAGCGAGGCTGGCCCTTCTTGCCCTCGAGGCTTTCGAGCAGCGCCGTCTCCTCGCCGCAGATGTAGGCGCCGGCGCCGTGGTGGACGACGATGTCGAAGTCCCAGCCGTGCACGTTGTTTTTGCCGATCAGCTTGGCCTCATAGGCCTGCTTGACGGCTGCTTCCAGCCGTTCACGCTCGCGGATGAATTCACCGCGCACGTAGATGAAGCAGGTGTGCGCGCGCATCGCGAAGGAGGCGATCAGGCAGCCTTCGACGAGATGATGCGGGTCGTTGCGCATGATCTCGCGGTCCTTGCAGGAGCCGGGCTCGGACTCGTCGGCGTTGACCACGAGATAGGACGGCCGCGGGTCGCTCTTGGGCATGAACGACCATTTCAAGCCAGTCGGGAAACCGGCGCCGCCGCGGCCCCGCAGGCCCGAGTTCTTGACCTCGTTGATGATCCAGTCGTGGCCCTTTTCGATGATGGCCTTGGTGCCATCCCATTGGCCGCGGGACCGCGCGCCGGCGAGCCCCCAGTCCTGGAAGCCGTAGATGTTCGTGAAGACGCGGTCATTGTCAGCGAGCATGCCGGATCCCGAGGTGGAAGCAGTCCCAAGTGAGCTATCACCCCGGCAGCGGGCGGGTCAACGCGGCGGCTTGAGGCGGCTTGAGGCGCACCGTCCGGGACAGGCCCTGCGTCGTCGAGTATGCTTGTTGGAGTTGCCACACTGACGGACCCCACAGCATGTCGACGCAACTCGGAACGCTCGAAGAGCTGCCGCAGGATTATCGCGAGGCCATGGGCCGAGCCGGCGTGGCGCCGCTGTGGCCGCAGATGCGGGTGCTGCTGCCACACAACGCGCCCCGCCCGGTCACCCGGTCGGGCCTCTGGCGCTACACGGACGTCAAGCCGCTGGTGCTGCGCGCGGGCGAGTTGACCCCCGTGGAAAAGGCCGAGCGCCGCGTGCTGTTCCTGGTCGATCCGGGACGCGGGCCCGGTGCCATGCAGGCGACTTCGACCATTTATGTCGGCCTGCAGCTGCTGCTGCCCGGAGAAACGGCGCCAGCTCACAAGCACACGCCGAGCGCCGCGCGCATCGTCGTCGAGGGGGAGGGTGCCTACACCGTCGTCGATGGCGAGAAGCTGCCGATGCACTCGGGCGATCTGATCCTCACACCGGGAGGCATGTGGCACGATCACGGCCACGACGGACGCGAGCCGGTGATCTGGCTCGATGCGCTCGACCTGCCGCTGTTCGTCTATCTCGAAGGCTCCTATGCCATCGAGGCGCCGCTGCAGACGCCGCGCAACCGTCCCGACCCTTCGCAGGTCGAGTATCGGGCGGCAGGGCTGCTCCCCTCGCGGCGGCGCGACCAGCCTGCGGCGAAGTTTCCGATGATGCGCTACCCCTGGGCGCGCAGCGAGGCGGCGCTGCGGACACTCGCTGAGCACGCGGACGGGTCGGCGGAACTCGACTACGTCAATCCAGAGACCGGCGAGAGCTGCCTGCCGACGATGGGGTTCACGGCGATGATGCTGCGCCCCGACCGGCCCGAGCGTCCGCCTTTGCGCTCGGCAAGCGCGGTGTTCCACGTTGTTTCCGGGACCGGCGTATCGACCATCGACGGCACGCGACACGCCTGGGGGCCGAAGGACACCTTCTCTGCGCCGCCGTTCGCCGCAATCGATCATTCAGCGTCCGGCGCAGAACCTGCGTTCCTCGTGCGCATCCACGACGCGCCTCTGCAGGAAAAAATCGGCTACTACGAAGAGCGCGCGCGTTGAGTTCTGGCGTCCAAGCGGCTCAGCGCTTGGTGCCGATGATCTGGTTCTGCACGCCGCTGCCGAGCAGCGGGCGCCGCGAGGAGATCACGCCGCCGTTGACGCCCGCCCAGCCGATCTCTCCCGAAAGTCGGCCATACTCGATCTTCGGGCAGCGGTTCATGATCACGGTGAGGCCGGCGGCTTCCGCTTCTGCCGCCGCCTCGTCGTTGCGCACGGTGAGCTGCATCCAGATCACCTTGATGCCGAGCTTGTCTTTCAACGCAATCGTCTCGCGCGTGATGTCGAGCGCGGCCTCCGAGTTGCGGAAGATGTCGACCATGTCGATGGGCGCCGGCACATCGGCAAGCGTGACGTAAACCTTGCGGCCGAGGATCTCCTGGCCGACAAGTCCCGGGTTGACCGGGTGCACAGTGTAGCCCTTGCCGGAAAGGTACTTGCTCACGAAGTAGCTCGGCCGGTTGATGTTGGCCGACGCGCCGACCATGGCAACGGAGCGCACTTGCGCCAGGATCGCGCGAATGTGCGCGTCGTCGTAGCTGTCGTGGGCGCTGGGCATAGGGGCGGCGGACATCGATCTGTTCCCGGCTTTGAACTTAGCGCGGGTCATAGCATCGCTGCCGCCCCCTGCCGAGCCTTCATTCACGACGCCGCAGCCTGCCCTTGGCCGCCAGTAGGGCGCCGCCGGTGATCAATGCCGCTGCGATCCAGAGCGATGCACCGGCGCGGCCGAGGCCGAGCGTGGTCATCAGTATCGTCGACAGCAGCGGCGTCGCATAGGAGGCGACGCCCAGCAGGCGGATGTCGCCGCGCTTCATGCCCTCGTCCCAGATGTAGAACGCGAGCCCGACCGGCCCAAGGCCGAGACCCAGGATCGCCAGCCATTGCACGGCGCCGGCCGGCATCGTGAAGCGCTCGAGCGAAAGGTGAAGGACTGCTGAGCCGATCGTGGTCACGGCGCAACTGCCGATGACGGCGATGCTCGGCACCTGTGGCAGCAGCCGCGAGGCCACCGAGTAGGACGACCAGATGAAGGCCGCCGCGAACGCCAGCCCATAACCGAGCGCGGATCCAGTGAAGCCGATCTGCCCGCCGCCCGAGAGCAGGATCAGCACGCTGCCGGCAAGGCCCATCAACGCGCCAGCCAGCTGCCACCATCGGAGCCTTTCGCCGCCGAGAGACGACGGCAGCAGCCCCGAGAACAGCACCACCAGCAGTGGCCAGAGGTAGATGACGAGACTCGCCTCGAGCGCCGGCGCCAAGTGCAGCGCGAAGAAGTAGCAGGCGTGGAACCCGAACAGCCCATAGATGCCGAGCGCCCATGCGGCGGCCGGGACGTCACGCAGCGTGGCGAAGCGCTGTCCCGTCACACGCGCATACAAGAGGCCGATCAGGGTGCCGATCGCGAACGTCATCGCCGCAAGCTGGAACGGCGGGATGGCGCCGGCGAGCGCGGTCAGGCTCGCCAGCATCGCCCACAGCGCAATGGCGCCGATGCCGAGCAGCGTGGCGGTGGCGTGCGGCATCCGGTTGAGCCCGCGAGCAAACAGCAACCCCGGCCGAACCGACCGGCCGAGGTTTCGACCGCGAAAAGCCGAAACTCAATCCCGCTCGACGCACATGGCGACGCCCATGCCGCCGCCGATGCACAGCGTGGCGAGGCCTTTCTTGGCGTCGCGCTTCTGCATCTCGTACAGGAGCGTGGTGAGCACGCGTGCGCCCGACGCGCCGATCGGATGGCCAATTGCGATGGCGCCGCCGTTGACGTTGACCTTCGAGGTATCCCAGCCGAGCCCCTTGTTCACCGCGCAGGCCTGAGCCGCAAACGCTTCGTTGGCCTCGATCAGGTCGAGATCCTTCACCGTCCATCCGGCCTTCTCGAGCGCCTTCTGCGAGGCCGGGATCGGCCCCGTGCCCATGATCGCTGGATCGACGCCGGCGTTGGCCCACGAGACGATGCGTGCGAGCGGCTTGATGCCACGCTTTTTCGCTTCCGCCGCCGTCATCAGCACGACCGCCGCCGCGCCATCGTTGATCCCTGAGGCATTGGCCGCCGTTACCGATCCACCCTTCGGGTCGAACGCCGGCTTCAGCTTCGACACCTGCTCCAGGGTCACGCCGTCCTTGATGTACTCGTCGTCGGAAACGACCACGTCGCCCTTGCGCGTCTTGATGGTGACCGGCGCGATCTCATCCTTGAACCTACCGGACTTCTTGGCGGCTTCCGCCTTGTTCTGCGAGGCGACAGCGAACCGGTCCTGCTCGTCGCGTGTGATCTGGAACTGCTTGGCGACGTTCTCGGCCGTGTTGCCCATGTGATAGCCGTTGAAGGCGTCCCACAGGCCGTCCTTGATCATCGTGTCGATCATCTTGGCATCGCCCATCTTGGTGCCGTCGCGCAGATGCATGACATGCGGCGCCTGGCTCATGCTCTCCTGGCCGCCGGCGACGACCACGCTCGCGCCATCGAGCACCTGCTGGGCGCCGAGGGCGACTGCGCGCAGGCCCGAGCCGCACAACTGATTCATGCCCCAGGCCGGCGCCTCGACCGGAATGCCAGCGTTGATCGAAGCTTGTCGCGCCGGGTTCTGGCCGGCGCCGGCGGCCAGGATCTGCCCCATGATGACCTCGTTGACATCGCCGGGCTTGACCTTGGCCCGCTCGAGGGCAGCCACGATCGCGATCCGGCCGAGCTCGTGCGCGGGAACGCTGGCAAGCGCACCATTGAACGCGCCGACGGGCGTGCGGGCAGCACTGGCGATGACGATGGTGGTTGCGTCGTTGCTCATCTCGGAACTCCTGAGGGCAAGTGGGTGTGGGGCAAGGGGATCGGGACAGGCCCCCGTGCGGCGACTGAATTTGGCATTGGCACGACACATTAGCATTAGCAGCGGGCGCGTGGATCTCGCAATTGCGTCATTCGACCCGCAATAGACTGGATTGCAAGCCGTGGCGAGATCACCGAGGATCGATCATTGTTCCCATATCGTGCGGGGTGTGGTATCTTTTCGCACTTGCGCAAAGGACCAGAGCTACCATGCTCAAAACGACCGATCCCCAGACCGACAAGAAAGAACCGGTCGTCGTCAAGAAGTACGCCAATCGGCGTCTCTACAACACCGAGACCAGCGTTTATGTCACGCTCGAAGATCTCGCCGCCATGGTCCGCAGCGAGCGCGATTTCGTCGTTTATGACGCCAAGACAGGCGACGACCTCACCCATTCCGTTCTGACACAGATCATCGTCGAGCAGGAAAGTCGCGCCGGCACACAGACGCTGCTTCCGGTGCCGTTTCTGCGCCAGCTGATCCGTTTTTACGGCGATACCATGGAGCGCATGGTGCCGAGCTACCTGCAAGTTTCGCTCGACACGCTGACCAAGGAGCAGGACCGGTTCCGCAAGCAGTTCGCCAATGCCTTTACGCCCGTCGGTGCGTTCGAGGCCTATCAGGAGCAGGCCCGCAAGAACCTGCAGATGTTCGAGCAGGCCATGACCATGTTCACGCCGTTCAATGCAGCCAAGGGGGCCGCGAAACGTGATGAACCGGCCCAGGCATCTCCGACATCGCCACCTGCGGGGCATGCCACATCCCGCAGTCCGGAGGCCCCGGCTGCCGCAGCGCCGCGCTCGGCCACCATGAAGACGGCCGAGGCGCCAGTCGCGGGCAACGATATCGCGGAGCTCAAGACGCAACTGGCCGCCATGCAGGCCAAGCTGGAGCGGCTCGCTCAGAGCGGAAAAAATTGAACTGTCACGACGCGTGCATGACTACGCGGGCGTCGTTTGGGCGCGATGGCAATCGGTCTTCATTTAAAATCAGGAGCTTACTTGAAACGGCGGCGAATCGGCGCACCCTTGCCGCGGCGCACAAACAGAACGGTTGACGCGCGGTAACGTTGTGAGTATTTTGCGCTCACTCTCACGGTAGGTCGTAGGCCCTGCTGCCGGCGTTTGCCGAGCGCGATCCCGCCTAAACACTGTCGTCGTTCCAAGAAGAGCAGAAACGGGACCAAGATCGGCGGCGGCCTTCGGGCTGCGCGATCCTCTGGTGATCCAGCCGAGCGCCATGTGAGTGGCCGCTCGGCTAAAAGGTTTGGCGCATGCCGCTCCGGAAAGAAGCGGCGGCACAGGGTGGACAAGGCGCATGCCGACGATTCAACAGCTGATCCGCAAGCCGCGCGTGAAGCGCGTCTATCGCGAGAAGTCGCGCCACATGGAGGCCTGCCCGCAGAAGCGGGGCGTGTGCACGCGCGTTTATACGACGACGCCGAAGAAGCCGAACTCGGCGCTGCGCAAGGTCGCCAAGGTGCGGCTCACCAACGGTTTCGAAGTGATCGGCTACATCCCGGGCGAGGGTCATAACCTCCAGGAGCACTCCGTGGTGATGATCCGCGGCGGCCGCGTGAAGGACCTTCCCGGCGTGCGCTATCACATCATCCGCGGCGTGCTTGACACCCAGGGCGTCAACGACCGCCGCCAGCGCCGCTCGAAGTACGGCGCCAAGAGGCCGAAGTAACCGACCAGGTTCGGGTCTTCGGTCGAAGCGGAAAACCGCATCGGCCAAGGGGCCAGGAAACATTGCCGGGTCCCGTTCGTTTGTGGGCCCGGACGCTTAAAGATCGAGAAGGCGAGAAGGAACGAGCGCATGTCGCGTCGCCATCGTGCAGACAAGCGGGTGATCAACCCGGATCCGAAATTCAGCGACCTGATCGTGTCGAAGTTCATGAATTCGATCATGGAGCAGGGCAAGAAATCGGTCGCCGAGAACATCGTCTATGGAGCGTTCGACCGCATCCAGTCGCGCGCCAAGGCCGATCCTCTGCCGATGTTCCATCAGGCACTCGACAACGTGATGCCCTCGGTCGAGGTGCGCTCGCGGCGTGTCGGCGGCGCGACCTATCAGGTGCCGGTCGAGGTTCGCACCGAGCGCCGGCAGGCATTGGCCATCCGCTGGATCATCACGGCGGCCCGCGCTCGGAACGAGAATACGATGGAGGAGCGGCTCTCCGCCGAGTTGATCGATGCCGCCAACAATCGCGGCACGGCGGTGAAGAAGCGCGAAGACACGCACAAGATGGCGGAAGCCAACCGCGCCTTCTCGCACTACCGCTGGTAATCATCTGACGCGCGGTTGCAGGCCGGATGCCTGGTGGGCATCTGAAGGCCAACAAGAAGCGGCAACCGAAGCGCCAAACAAGACAGGACCTTCCCATGGCCCGCAAGTACAAGATCGAGGACTACCGCAACTTCGGCATCATGGCCCACATCGATGCCGGGAAGACCACGACCACCGAGCGGATCCTCTATTACACGGGCAAGAGCCACAAGATCGGCGAAGTGCACGACGGCGCCGCGACCATGGATTTCATGGAGCAGGAGGCCGAGCGCGGCATCACGATCACGTCGGCGGCGACCACCTGCTTCTGGCCGGGTCGCGACGGCAACAAGCGTCGCCTGAACATCATCGACACGCCAGGCCACGTCGACTTCACCATCGAGGTCGAGCGCTCTCTCCGCGTGCTTGACGGCGCCGTGTGCGTGCTCGACAGCAACCAGGGCGTCGAGCCGCAGACCGAGACCGTCTGGCGTCAGGGCGACAAATACAGCGTGCCGCGCATCATCTTCTCCAACAAGATGGACAAGACCGGCGCCGATTTCTTCATGTGCCTCGACGACATCAAGGAAAAGCTCGGTGCGCGTGCGGTGCCGCTGCAGCTGCCGATCGGCGCTGAAGCGGGCTTCCGCGGTATCGTCGATCTGATCGAGATGAAGGCCTACGTGTGGGACGGCGACGGCAAGGACGCGAAGTTTACGTCCGAGGAGATCCCGGCCGACCTCAAGGACAAGGCCGTCGAGTTCCGTCACGCCATGATCGAGGCCGCCGTCGAGATGGACGACGACGTGATGGCCGCATACCTCGATGGCAAGGAGCCCGACAACGACACACTGCGCCGTATGATCCGCAAGGCGACGGTGACGCGCGCGTTCTATCCGATGCTCTGCGGTTCGGCGTTCAAGCACAAGGGCGTGCAGCAGCTGCTCGACGCCGTCATCGACTTCCTGCCGGCCCCGTCGGACCGCGAGGCCTACAAGTGCATCGACACCAAGACCGGCGCGGAGACCGAGCGGCGGCCGATCGACAGCGATCCGTTGTCGATGATCGCCTTCAAGATCATGGCCTTCCCGCACGTCGGCTCGTTGACCTTCTGTCGCATCTACTCGGGCAAGCTCGAGAAGGGCATGGCGCTGGTGCAGACGACGCGCGACAAGAAGGAGCGCGTCGGCATGATCTACGAGATGCACGCCGAGAAGCGCGAAGCAGTGGACGAGTCGTTTGCCGGCGACATCGTCGCGCTCGCGGGTTTCAAGGACACGCGCACGGGCGAGACACTCTCTGATCCGGGCAAGCCGGTGCTGCTCGAGAAGATGGATTTCCCGAACCCGGTCATCGAGATGAAGGTCGAGCCGAAGTCGAAGGGCGACCAGGAGAAGATGTCGCAAGTGCTGCACATGCTCGCGGTCGAAGATCCCTCATTCCGCGTGTCGGTCGACCAGGAGTCTGGCGAGACCATCATCAAGGGCATGGGCGAGCTGCATCTCGACATCAAGGTCGACATCATGCGGCGCGAGCCGCACAACGTCGAGGTCAACGTCGGCGCGCCGCAGGTGGCCTACCGCGAGACGCTTTCGCGGGCGACCGACATCGACT
>JANOJW010000370.1:0-7589 GCA_031418955.1 Hyphomicrobiales bacterium
GCCTTGGCCGCCAGCAACAAAAGGTCGTGCCGTTCAAGCTGTGAGCGCCTTCGGTTCCGGACATGACAGCGCCCGGCCCTCGCGGCCCCTCGCGGCCGGGCGATTGCGTTCGGGGCTTGCGGTCCCGCGAACATGCGCGAAAATGGCGCGAGTGCACGAATCACGTGAGGAGAGCCCCATGCAGAAGCTCGACACGACCGCCCTGGTGATGATGCTGATCGTTGGCGCCGTCGCAGGCTGGCTTGCCGGCGTCATCGTCGGACATCCGAAGTGGGGCCTGATCGGCAGTATCGTTGCGGGCATCATCGGCGGCGTGGTCGGCGGCTGGCTGCTCAATGTGGCCAAGGTCAACATCGATGTCGGGCACCCGATCGCCAACAGCGTCATCACCGGCGCGATCGGCGCCGTCGTGGTGATCATCCTCGCCCGCATCCTCGGCTAAAATGCGCGAGGGACATGGCCACGAACGCCTCAATCGGGGCGCGTGTTAACGCAATTCTCACCTTCCCGATCAACGCCCCCTTCATGCGGCGCGGTTACAGTCGTGGCTCGATCATTGCTTGTCCCGTCCCAGGTGTCGGAGGGAGTGCGTCATGTCTGTTGAGCTCTGGTGGGTTGTCAAAATCGCGTCGGCGACCTACATCGCCTGGAGAGCGCTGATGCTGCTCGACGTGCAAAATCCGTTGATGGGCATCATGACCGCGATGCTGTTCTGCATCGGCGCGCCGTTCGCCATGGACCTGCTGATCGAGGCGTATGGCGAGGGCGCCAACTCGTCTGAGTACTGGGACACGCTGCGCTCGACCCGGATGGGCATGCCGATGGGCTTCGCGCTGCTGGGTGTCCTCGCCTGGACCGGAATCGAGAGCTTGACGATTCGGGGATGACCGGATTGGAAGCACAGGCCTCCGGCACCTGGGCTTGAGTCCAGCATGCGGACGGCTCAGGCGGCCTTCGGTGCGTCCAGTGCAGAGGCCGGGTCGCCGCCGACCTCGACGGTGAAATTCTTGATCTTCTTATTGAGCAGCATGTGCTGGGCAAGCGTTGCAGCCGTAAAGCGACGGCCGGTCCTGGAGTGCGTCACGGGGCCGAGTGCCGCAAGTTTGCTGAGCAAGTGTCGGGTCGCGCTCCATGTGTCGTGCCAGGCAGCGTAGGCGCCCATTCTCTCGCGGCGGTGGCGGAAATAGATGCCTGGATGCAGCGACAGGTGAAGTGGCGCGTTGTGCTCGCGCACGAAGTCGATGATGTGGTTGGCGATCGCGTACTCGTGCCCCTCGATGTCGATCTTGACGGCGACGCGGGCGGCCTTCGGCAAGGCTGAGGTGATCTCGGCGAACGGAACTGTGCGGACAGTGATTTTTTCGAAGCCCTGGCCGCCGAGCGCCGAGGTGACGGATTGGCCAAGGCCCGACGCC
Source organism: Hyphomicrobiales bacterium (assembly GCA_031418955.1). Taxonomy (GTDB): domain Bacteria; phylum Pseudomonadota; class Alphaproteobacteria; order Rhizobiales; family Hyphomicrobiaceae. The sequence goes on from JANOJW010000370.1 coordinate 1,416, forward strand.
GCGTACAGGTCGAGCGTGCCGGCAACAGCGTCGATGCCGGCGTGCCAGATATCGATGTTGCGCAGGCCATTGGCGGCGACGTTATACGTGAGCTCGCTGTGTGCGACCGGGTCGGGCTCGAGCGCGAGTACGTGACCCATTTGGCGCGAGGCGAACAGGGAGATCGGCCCGATCCAGGCGCCGATGTCGACCAGCACGGCGTCGGCGCCGGCGTGGCGTCGCACGAAGCGCAGCGTGTCGCCCTCCCAGCGCCCGCTGTCGGCCTTGTGCCAGAACCGCGCGATCTCGGGGCGCTCGGCTGACACGGTGAAACGCTCGCCATCGAGCGAGACGGGGATATCGCCTGCGTTGCTCATTTCGCGGTCACGTCGCGGAATTCGCCGCGGAAATAGAGGAGCGGCTCGACATCCTCGCGGAAGCGGCCGGCCTTGACGCGGCCGATGAAGATCGAGTGGGTTTCGACGTCCTGCTCGGCAACCAGGGCGCAATCGAGGCTGGCGATGGTGCCCTTCAGGATCGGCGCGCCGGTCGCGAGCGTCTCCCAATCGTCGGCGTCGAAGCGCGCTTCGCCCTCGAGCTTCTTCGTCGAGAAGCGGCGCGCCAGATCCTCCTGCTGCTTGGCGAGGACGTTCACCGCGAACGCGCCCATGGCCTTGATCGGCGCGTGCGCACTTGCGGTCTTGTTGACACAGATGAGGATCGTGGGCGGGCTGTCGGTGAGCGAGCACATGGCAGTGGCTGTGAGCCCGGTGCGGTTCCCAGTCCGTCCGACGGTAATGATGGTGACGGCGCCGGCCTGCTGGCGCATCAGGTTTCGAAACGCAGTCTGGTCCATCGCGGTCTCGTCGGTCTTGCGCGCCGTCGCGCCGTCAGCGTTGGGCTCGGGTGCGCCGCGCCGGGATTTCGGCTTGCCGCCGGTCGTCATGTCTCGCCCCTTCAGGCCGTGAGCTTCCAGTCGCCGATCCGGGCTTTCGGCAGCCCGAGGTTTTCGCGCAGCGTGAGGCCCTTGTAGTCCTTGTGGTGCAAGCCCCGCCGCTGCAACTCGGGCACCACCATGCGCGAGAAGTCCTCGTAGCTGCCGGGGAGATGCGTGGCCGCCACGACGAAGCCGTCGCAGCAGGTATTGAACCATTCCTCGAGGCCATCCGCCACGTCCTTTGCGGTGCCGACGAACCGAGGGAACTCACGCACCGTGCCGCGGCTCGAATACTGCACGAAGTCGCGGATGGTCGGGTTCTTCTTGCCCGAGAGCGAGACGACGCGCTCGATGACGGCTCTGAGGCCGCTGATCGACTTGAGTTCCTCGTCGGTGAAGGAGCTGTCCATGGGCTTCGAATAGAAATCGAAGTTCAGGCCCTCCGACAGCAGGGCCAGGCCGTCCACGGGCTTGGCGAGCTTGTCGATCACCGCCATCTTGTCCTCGGCCATGGCCTTGGTTTCGCCGACGACGGCATAGATCGCGGGCGCGACGCGCACGTCGGCTGGGTCACGGCCGCCTTTTGCCACGAGGGCCTTGAAGGCGTCGTAGCTCTTCTTGCCCATCTCCAGCGTGTGATAGACGCAGAACACGAGCTCACCCCAGCGTGCGGAGAAGGCCTGCCCTCGTCCCGACTGGCCGGCCTGGATCACCACCGGGCGCCCTTGGGCGGACCGCGGCACTGTGAATGGGCCTTTCGACTTGAACCATTTGCCCTTGTGGCCGAGCTGGTGGACTTTTTCGGGATGCGCAAAGAGGCCCGACTCCTTGTCGGTGACGATGGCGTCGTCCTCCCAGCTGTCCCAGTGGCCGAGCACGACCTCCATGAACTCATCGGCGACGTCGTAGCGCAGATCGTGCTCCATGTGCTCGTCGCGGCCCATGTTGTGGGCCTCCGAGTTGTTGAGCGAGGTGACGACGTTCCAGGCCGCACGGCCGCCGGTCATCAGGTCGAGCGTGGCCATCACCCGGGCGACGTGGAACGGCTCGTAGTACGTGGTCGAGTAGGTGGAGCCGAGGCCCAGATGCCGGGTCGCCATGGCCATGCAAGCGAGAATGGTCACCGGGTCCATCTTGACGACGCGGACGCCGTGCTTGACGGCCTCGCGGTGGTCGTTGCCCAGGATGTCGGGCATGGCGAGGCGGTCATCGAAGAAGCCGAGATGGAATTTTCCGTACTCCAGCGCCTGGGCAATGCGCGTGAAGTACTCGGGGCCCAGGAAGTCCGTGGCAGAGTGGGGATGGCGCCAGGAGCCCACATAGTTCGAGCAGTTCTGGGCTTGCAGGAAGCCGATGAGCGCCATCTCGCGCTTGCGTGTCATGGGGTGTCCCTCGGGGCGGCCAGGGTCGATTGTCCGGACACCCTGATAGCGGGTTTCGGCCGCCTCGTCGATGCGGCCGAGGGTCGGGTTCAGGGTTTCGGCACGAACACTTGCGGGACGGCTGCCTTGGCCAGCGAGGGCGATGCTGCGGCCGTGGGCCCTAGCGGGATCGACCGGTAAAAGCACGTCCGGTGGCCAGTGTGGCAGGCCGCCTTCTGCCCGCGTAGGGTGACGCGCATCCAGATCGCGTCCTGGTCGCAGTCCGTGCGCATCTCGACGATGTCGAGGATGTTGCCGCTCTCCTCGCCCTTCTTCCAGATGCGTTGGCGGGAGCGACTGAAGAAGTGCGCTTGCCCGGTTGCAATCGAACGGGACAGCGCTTCCGCATTCATCCAGGCGAGCATCAGAACCTCGCCACTGTCGGCGTCGGTGGCGACGGCGGCGAGCAGGCCGTCGGCGAACTTCGGGGTGAGTGCGAGGCCGTCCTCGAGCTCGACGGTGGAGCCCGGAAGCGGGAAGAGCATATCGGGTTCCGTCGGCATCGAGGCTCACTTCCAAGGCCATTCCGAATCGAAACGGCGATGCAATCAATCAGGCCAGAGAACATCGAGTTGGAAGGTATGCGCCTCGAACGGCGGCGCAGACACTGCGTCGTTGTCCTTGAAGGTGGCATACAGCAACCACTTTGTTTCGACCCGAGCGAAGATTTCGAGCGTTCGCGCATCCGGATCGACGAGCCAAACGTGTCCGAGGGCAAACAAAGCGTAGATGGTCAGCTTCTCGGTTCGGTCGAGCCGTGCAGTGGACGGCGACAGCACCTCGCACACCCAGTCGGGTGGCGTCTCGAAATAGGCCGTTTCCGGAAGCATCGGCAGTCGTTCACGCCGCCAGCCGGCGATATCGGGAACCACGACGTGTTCACCCAGATGCAGCTCGGGCTCATCGAGGAGTATCCAGCCGCCGGGGCCGCCGCGACCGCGATCGAACGGACCGTCGAGCTCGGCGCCAAGACGCGAGGAGGCGCGGGCGTGCCGGGGGGCGGGGCGCGGATGTGCATGCAGTACGCCGTAGAGAATTTGTCCGACCATGGCATCGGGCAATGCCTCGAGCTCGGCGTACGTGGCGGCTGTGACCGACTTGCGAGTCTGCATGCGAAACGCTTAGCACGAAACTGATTGGCGCGACGACCGCAACCCGCGACGACCGCAACCCTTGCATTGGCGCAGCTGAGGCGCGATATCGGCAGGGATCGCCAGTCTCCAGACACGGGCCTCGCCAGGATACCTCGGCATGACGGATCTAAGCAGCCTCTACAACGAACGCATCCTGGCGCTGGCGGCCCGTATTCAGCCGGCCAAGCGCCTCGATGCGCCCGACGCGACGGCGAGCGCCCATTCCAAGCTGTGCGGCTCGACCATTGCCGTGGACCTCAAGATGGACGGCGAGCGGGTGGCCGAGTTCGGGCAGACGGTGAAGGCTTGCCTGCTGGGTCAGGCGTCGGCCTCGGTGATGGCCGAGCATATCGTCGGGGCGTCGGAGACGGAGCTGCGGCAGGTGGCGGCGCAGATGCGTCGCATGCTGAAGGAGAACGGGCCGCCGCCGGGCGGCAAGTGGGCCGACCTCGCCGTGCTGGAGCCGGTGCGCGAGGTCAAAGCGCGGCACACCTCGACGCTGCTGGTGTTCGAGGCCGTCGAGCGCGCGCTCGACAGCCTGCCCGCGAGGGGCAAAGCCGCCGTGGCGGCACCAGCCGTCGCTTGAGTGCCATGGCCCGGCCCGAACCGTCCGCCCCCGTCACCACTTTCGGTCGCTTGACGCGTCGCATCGCGATGGCGCCGGTGCATCTGTATCGCTGGACGCTGAAGCCGATCACGGGGTGGGACTGCCGGTATCTACCGACGTGCTCGCAGTACGCGCTTGACGCAATCGAGACGAACGGGGCCTGGCGCGGCTGGTGGCTCGCTGCCTCGCGGATCTGCCGCTGCCATCCGTGGGGCCGCTCGGGGCCCGACCCAGCGCCGGATCTCCGCGACCAGCGGCACACCTTGGCGCCGTGGCGCTACGGGCGGTGGCGGTAGCAGCAGTCCATCAGATCAGGAGCAACGCATGACGCGACTGCCGGGACGATCCGCATTGGTGACGGGCGGGGCGGGAGGACTTGGCCGCGCCATCATCAAGGGGCTGCTGGACGAGGGTGCCCGGGTGATGGCGGCCGACGTCGACGAGATGGGGCTCGTCCGCCTGGCTGAGGCGAATGCTGCTTCTGGGAACGCGCTCTCGACCATGACGCTCGACATCTGCGATGCGACAGCGTGCGCGGCGGCGGTCCGGCATACCGAGAGCGTGTTCGGCGGTCTCGATATCCTGATCAACAACGGGGCGCTCGGCATGGGCGCGATCCGGGAGGACAACTTCACCAACCTCGTCGGCATCGAGGAGATCGAGCCCGAGGTGTGGGACCGCTTCATGCGGGTCAACCTCAACGGCGCGTGGTATCTGACGCGCGCCGCGGTGCCCGGCATGAAAATGCGAAAGTTCGGGCGCATCGTCAATGTGACGACGAGCATGTTCACGATGCTGCGGGGGAAGTTCCACCCGTACGGGCCCTCGAAGGCGGCGCTCGAGGCGATGTCGGCTGGACACGCGCAGGAGTTCGAGGGGACCGGCATCACGGTCAACGTGGTGGTGCCGGGCGGGCCGGCCGATACGGCGATGGTGCCGGCGTCCTCCGGATTGAAGCGTGATGATCTCATTTCGCCGGCGGCAATGCTTGGTCCGATCGTGTGGTTGTGCTCGGGCGAAGGCGACGGGGTGACGGGCAAGCGCTATGTTGCAGCCGAGTGGAAGAGTGGGCGCGACATCGAGGCGAACCGTGCCGCTGCCGAAGCGCCCGCCGGCTGGCCGAGCCTCGCGGGCGCGCCGGTGTGGCCGGGCGGCAAGCCGTGAGGAATGAGTGATGGTCGATTTCCGGATGGCGCAGTCAGCCGACAAGGAGGCCGAGGTGCTGATGGCGGAGTGCTCAGCCGCGCTGGTCGGTGCGGTGGGCCGGCACACACTGGGCTTCGTCTATGCCACGGCGCCGTTGGCTGGGGCGATGCCGATGATCGTGGCGGGTCTCGCCGAGCGCACCGGCGTGCAGCAGTGGGTCGGCACGGCGGGACTCGGCGTGTGCGCGACCGGCAACGAGTACTTCGACCGGCCGGCGCTGGTCGCCATGACCTGCGATCTCGAGCGCTCGGCGTTCCATATGCTGCCGTCGATCGCGTCGGAGGACGAGGCGGCAGCCGCGAGTTCGAAGCTGCTGGCGCAGATCGGCATCGTGCACGGTGATCCGCGCAACGCTCACGTCACCGGCATCATAGAGGCGATCGCACGTGCGGGCGACGCGTATCTGGTCGGCGGACTGACCTCGGCCGAGGCGACGCTGTGGCAGGCTTCGGGCGCCAACGTGGTGCATGGCGGTGTGTCGGGAGTGCTGCTGGGGGGCGGCGGCCTCGAGGTGGTGGTCGGACTGACGCAGGGCTGCTCGCCGATCGGGCCGCCGCGCACGATTGGAGAAGCCCAGGACAATGTTCTCGTCACGCTCGACGGGCGTCCGGCCTACGAGGTGCTGCTCGAGGACATCGGAGCGCCCGCCGATGGCGACCCGCGCCAGTGGCTCGCCAACATCCATGTGGCGCTCCCCGTGCCGGGCTCGGATCGCGCCGACTATGTGGTGCGCAATCTGACTGGGATCGGGCCCGAGCAGGGGCTGGTGGCGATCGGCGAACTGGTCTCGGCGGGGGACCGCGTGATGTTCGTGCGCCGCGATCCGGTGAGTGCGGCGCGGGATCTGGAGCGTATGCTCGGCGAGTTGAAGGCGCGCGCGAAAAAGCCGCC
>JANOJW010000371.1:0-3096 GCA_031418955.1 Hyphomicrobiales bacterium
CTGACCGTGCGCCAACTCGCGCACCGGCTCGGCGGCTACGGCGGGCTCGGCATGGTCGGCACGCCGGCGATGATCGCCGACGAGATGCAGGCCTGGCTCGAGGCCGAGGCCTGCGACGGCTTCAACGTGATGTTCCCCTACCTGCCCGGCGGGCTTGACGATTTCGTCGACAAGGTCGTGCCCGAGCTGCAGCGGCGCGGCATCTTCCGGCGGGCCTACGAGGGCCGGACGCTGCGCGACCATCTGGGGCTGCCGCGGCCAGAGAACCGGCATTTTCCGCGCGAGTCCGCTTAGCGATTGCGCGCAGAGACCACCTCGGGCAAAACGAGCGCCATGCTGACAAAAATCCTGATCGCCAACCGGGGCGAGATCGCCTGCCGGATCATCCGCACCGCGCGCCGCATGGGTGTGAAGACGGTTGCCGTCTACTCCGATGCCGACGCCAAGGCGCTGCACGTCTCGCAGGCCGACGAGGCGGTGCACATCGGCCCCTCGCCCGCGCCTGAGAGCTATCTCCGGGGCGACAAGATCATCGCCGCTGCCAAGGCGACGGGTGCAGAGGGCATCCATCCGGGCTACGGGTTCCTGTCGGAGAACGCCGACTTCGCGGACGCGGTGGTGAAGGCTGGACTGACATTCATCGGACCCACGGCAGAAGCCATGCGCGCGCTCGGCGGCAAGGCTGCCGCCAAAGAGATCGCGATCAAAGCCGGTGTACCGGTGGTGCCCGGTTATCAGGGCGAGAAGCAGGATGCGAAGTCGCTCGCGGCCGAAGCCCGGAAGATCGGCTATCCCGTGATGATCAAGGCGGTCGCCGGCGGCGGCGGGCGCGGCATGCGCCTTGTCGAAACGGAAGCCGAACTGCCGGAGCTTCTCGCCTCCGCGCAGCGCGAAGCGCAAGGCGCGTTCGGCAACCCGCTGGTGCTCATCGAGAAGGTCGTTGTGCGCCCCCGCCACATCGAGGTGCAGGTGTTCGGCGACCGGCATGGCAGCGTCGTGCACCTGTTCGAGCGCGATTGCACGCTGCAGCGGCGCAACCAGAAGGTCGTCGAAGAGGCGCCAGCGCCCGGCATGAGCGTCGAGCTGCGCGAGAAGATGTGTGCGGCGGCCGTGAAGCTCGCCAGGCACGTCGGCTACGAAGGCGCGGGCACCGTGGAGTTTCTCGTTGAAGGTGGATCGCTCGGTTCAGACGCGCGCTGGTACTTCATCGAGATGAACACGCGCCTCCAGGTCGAGCATCCCGTCACCGAGGAGATCACCGGCCTCGACCTCGTCGAGTGGCAATTGCGGGTGGCATCGGGAGAACCGCTGCCGCTCGCTCAGGACAAGATCAAGATGAGCGGTCACGCCATCGAGGTCCGCCTGTGCGCCGAGGACCCGGCGAAGGGGTTCTTGCCGAGCGTGGGGCCTGTCTACGCGTTCAAGACACCTACGACCAAGGGTCTACGTGTGGAGAGCGGAGTCGAGGCCGGTAGCGCGGTCTCGCCGTATTACGATTCCATGATCTGCAAACTCATCACGACTTCGGCCACTCGCACACTTGCCTGCGACCTGATGGTGAAGGCGCTCAGAGGAACAGTGTTGGCTGGCCCGACAACAAATCAGTCGTTTCTAGCAGCATTACTTTCTGACAAGGACGTGCGCGCCGGCAGCATGGACACTGGCTTGATTGGTCGTGAATTAGAAAGAGTGGCGCGTCGGCCATCGCAGTCAGGCGCCGTTGCGCTCGGTGTTGCAACGTGGCTCGACCACATTGCCGACGATGCCGCCTCGCTTGCACTCAACTCGGTGTCGGACGTCCAATCGCCCTGGCGCGTCCGAGACGGCTTCCAACTCGGCGGATCGCGCATCGAGCGCCGTGTCGTCATGATCGATGGAGTTCGGTCCCAAGTCGAAGTCTCCTGGAGCGGCACAGGACCACATGTCTCGACAGCCTCCGCCGACGAATGCCCCAATCACGAGTTCTACTCCGAGCACCGTCCAGCAGCCGGAAGGCTCTTCGTTGTTGCCGACGGTGTGCAAAGCGAACTGTCCCTGCCCGCCTACGACCCATCCACCGTCGACGACGGCGACGCCGGCGACGCCATCCGCGCGCCGATCAACGGCAAGGTCGCCCGGATTTTCGTCGCCGAGGGCGAGGCGGTCGAGAAGGGCGCGCGGATCGCCGTCGTGGAGGCCATGAAGATGGAGCACGTTCTCCACGCTGCCCGCGCCGGCACGATCGCCAAAATCGGCGCCCGCGAAGGCCAGCAGGTTGCGCAAGGCTTCATCATCGCGGCGCTCGCCGAAGCGTGAGGGGCCGTATTCGCGTCGACTGAAGTGGACTTTGCGCGTCGATTGGACTATGTAAGACGGATCGTATTACCATATAGCGGTCCCCTCCATGACCATCACAGTCCGCCTGCCCGACGACCTCGAAACCAAGCTGCGCCGCCGCCTCAAGAAGGAGGGCAAGGCGCTGTCGGACTTCGTGCGCGAGGCCATCGCCGAGAAGATCGGTCGCGAGGTCGAGCCAAAGCCCTCGGCGTGGGAGCTTGGTAAACACCTGTTCGGCAAGCACGGCGACGGGGATCCACTGGGGAGCACGGAGCGAAAGAAACGTGTTCACGAGGCCCTCGATGCCAAGCACCGTCGTCGATAGCGGCCCGCTCTTTGCCCTGTTCAACCGAAGCGATCGGTTCCACCAGGATGCCTGCGCCTTCTTCGAGCGCACCTCGGACACCTTGCTGACCAATCTGATGGTCATTGGCGAAGTCGCTTACCTCCTGCGACGAATTCCAGCCGCCAGATCGGAATTCCTGGGTTGGATTGCGTCGGCTCTGACGATCGACCTCGACACGATCGGGGATCTGCCGAGAATTGCCGCGCTGTTGGCAAAGTATCGCGATCTGCCGGCCGATTTTGCGGACGCATCGTTGGTAGCGTTGGCCGAGCGACACCGCATCGTACGGGTCGCATCTGTCGACAGCGACTTCACCGTCTATCGCACGCTTGGTGGCAGGTCCTTCCGTAACGTGCTGTTCGAGTGACCCCTCAGTGCTTGCCGCCGCCGAGGTAGACGCGGCGCACCTCTTCGTTCTCGCGCACCTCCTGCGG
>JANOJW010000372.1:0-3032 GCA_031418955.1 Hyphomicrobiales bacterium
TGATTTTTTGCGGTTGTCAGCACAAGGCCGGCGTCACGCGGGGCTTGTCTACGCGCGCCAGGGATCGCCTGTCCGCCACATCATCCGCGGATTGATGCTGATCCATCAAGTTCTGTCGGCCGAGGACATCGCGGGAAAAATCGAGTACCTCTAGCTCGCCACCACTCCGATATCTCCTTGCGAGAGCCGCCCATGACGAAGACCGCCGCCACGTCCACGCGCCGCATCACCGGCGGCATGGCGCTCGCCGAGATGTTGAAGTTGTCGGGCTGCGGGCCGATGTTCGGCATGGGCGGCTTCCAGTTGCTGCCGTTCTACGAGGCGTGCCGGTCGCTGGGCTTGAAGCACTATCTGATCAACGACGAGCGGTGCGGCGCCTTCGCGGCCGACGCCTGGGCCAAGGTGACGAACCGCCCCGCGGTCGCCGACGGCACGCTCGGGCCGGGCGCGACGAACCTCACCACCGGGCTGATCGAGAGCCTCAACGCCGGCATCCCGATGATTGCGATCATTGGCGACGCCAATCGCGAGCACGCCTGGAAGAACATGACGCAGGAGGCGCGGCAGGTGGAGATCCTGCGGCCGGCGTGCAAGGAGCTGATCCGTATCGAGCACATCAAGCGGGTACCTGAGCATGTGCGTCGCGCCTTCGCGGTGGCGACCTCGGGCCGTCCCGGTCCCGTCATCCTCGATGTGCCCGAGGACATCGCGCACGGCGAGTTCGATTACGCCAACGACGAGTTCTGGATCGATCCCGAGACGCTGAAAGCGCAGGCGCGGCGTTCGCGGCCCAATGGGGCGGGCGTCGAGACGGCGGCCGGGCTCATCGCCAAGGCCGAGCGCCCGCTGATCCTGGCTGGCGGCGGCATCCACGTCTCGGAGGCCTGGGGCGCGCTGCAATCCTTTGCCGAGGCCTATGGCATTCCGGTCGCCCACACCATGAGCGGCAAGGGCGCGATCGCCTGTACGCACTCCCATTCCGCGGGCCTGTTCGGGCGCTATGACCGCATCGCCAACGCGTTGATCGCGGCGTCCGACTGTCTGATCGTGGTCGGCTGCAAGCTCGGCGAGATCGCGACCAAGCGGTTCGCGCTGATCCCGCCGGGCAAGACCGTCATCCACATCGAGATCGACCCGACCGAGATCGGGCGCACGACTCGCACGCAAGTGCCACTGGCGGGCGATGCGAAGCTGGCGCTCGAGGATCTGGCCGCAGCACTCGGTAACGGCAAGGCGACGGCGCAGAAGCGCAAGGCCTACGTGGCGGAGCTGCCCAAGCGGATGGCCGAGTGGAAGGCCGGCGCGAAGGATCGGCTCGAATCGAAGGAGAGCCCGATCAACGTCGGGCGCCTCATGAACGAGCTGAACAAGACCATGCCGGCCGACGGCATCGTCGTCGCAGACGGCGGCTTTGCCGCGCACTGGGGCGGCCTGATGTTCGACACCAAACAGGCGGGGCGTCACTTCCTGCCCGACCGCGGCTTCGCCTCGATCGGCTATGGGGTGCCGGGCGGCATCGGCGCGCAGATGGCGGCGGGCAAGCGCCGGGTCGTGTCGCTGACCGGCGACGGCGGCTTCAACATGAGCCTGGGCGAGCTGGAGACGGCACGTCGCGTCGGCGCGAGCTTCGTGGCGGTCGTGTTCAACAACGCAGCGTCCGGCTATGTGAAGGCGCTGCAGCATGCCGTCTACGGCCAGGGCGCCTACCAGTCGTCCGACCTCGTGGAGATGGATTACGCCAAGATCGCGGAGGGCTTCGGCTGTCATGGCATCCGCGTCACCGACCCCGAGAAGCTGTCGCGCGCCTTGGCAGAAGGCCTCGCCAACACCGACACGCCGACCATCATCGACGTCATCGTCACGCGCGATCCCTCCAAAATGCTGCCTGCCGCCGACAACCGCGCGCAGCTCACCGTGAAGAAAGGCGACCGGCCGGTGTGAGATGGACGATAAGCGACAGATCAACCGGGAGCTGCGGCTCGTCTGCCGGTGGCTGCGCGAGCACTGGGACCCGATTGGGGTCAAAGACGAGCCGGGCTGCATCGACGAATACGACAGCTACGCGCCGGAAATTCTCGGGCTGCTCCTGCGAGCGGACACGACTGTGGCGGAGCTCGCGGCCGTGCTCGAGCGCATCGAGACGAAATCGATGGGCTTTCGCGCTGGCGGGCGGGGTCCACGAGTAGCGGCGAAAAAGCTGATCGAGCTGTGGCAGGCGCGGTGAGCAATAGGCGGCATGTGGCGACCCTAGCGCCCTCCCTCGACCGGCAAAGGCCCCGGATACTCCGAGCTCGCTGTCGCGTGCCCGGAGTTCCGGGGAACCAAGGGCAGATGGGGTGTTGGAACTCGCCGAGACTGCGGTGCGTGGACCACACCTACTCCGGCGGCTCGCTCCCGTTCCCGAAGTTTGCTACAAGCATGCCATGTCCGACACTTCGACATTGACCCGCCTGCCCGTTGCGGAGCGCCTGAAGCTCATCGAGGAGCTGTGGGACTCGCTCGATGCCGAGGCCGACGCCTTGCCGCTGCCCGACTGGCATCGCGAGGAGATCGACAAACGCCTCGACGCTCTCGAGCAGGGCACTTCGGTCGGCGCGCCGTGGCCAGAGGTCCGAGCCCGCATCACCGGCAAGCCGTGACCACGCGGATCATCGTCCAGCCCGAGGCCGAGGCGGATTTGTCCGAGGCGTTCAGGTGGTACGAGAGCCGACGCTCCGGACTTGGTGCCGAGTTCATCGCGGAGGTCGATCAGACCTTCGCCCAAATCGCCGAGAACCCGCGCTTGACGCGACCCCGCTATCGCGGCTCGCGCCGTGTGTACTTGCGGCGCTTTCCCTATGCGGTGCTATACGTTCTGATCGACGACAACGTCCATGTGCTCGGCGTGCTGTATGAGCGCAGCAGCCCTCAACGGTTTCGGTCGCGCCTCTGCCCTTAGCGACCCGCGCCCCTACACCGCAAGCGAGTAGAACCCCGCCGCGCTACGGCGGAACATCCAGTCGCGCTCTTCGGGAGTGTGGCTCTGGCTCAGC
>JANOJW010000373.1:0-2336 GCA_031418955.1 Hyphomicrobiales bacterium
TTGCCGATGTAGCACCAGGGTCAAACGATGTCGGAGATGATCTCGATCGTGAATGGTTCGGTCATGGAGTTTCCAAGGTTGAGTGCCGCAGTTGAGCACGGCCGGCTGGCCTGACGACACTGTAGCTCGATATGGTCGGTCAGGCGAGTGCTACGATCCAGGATGTGCGGGAACGCGACTGGATATCGTCACGCGATCAGGGTCACGCAATCTCGCGCAGGTGTGATGCACGGATTGGGCGACGCCCTGGTATCGATGCGGATCTGCCCGCGAGGCGGGCGCACACGTCCACAGTAAAAGCAGTAGTGCATGCCCTCGATTATCGCATCAAGTCTCGGCCTTGCCCTGTTGATTGCCGCCGTATCGCCTGCGGACGCGTGTAGCGCGCGGGGGCGTTTTTGCGGCTATCCGGCGTGGGCGGCGAACGCGTTCGAGGATGCGCAGGGCCGCGCGCCGGTGCACGCAACGTTGCCGAAGCCGACGGTGCCGCAGCCAAAGCGCAAGTCGCGATAACCGGCATCGCGTCAACAAGAACGGCCGCGTGCGCAATCCTCACTCAGCCTCACCCGGCCTTCGCCGGCGTGCGCGCAAACCGCCCTTCGACCGGATAGCCGGGGTCTGTGTAGCCGGGCGTCGAGGGGTGGCCGGGGTGCACCAGCTCGTCGACGATGGCCTCGTCGTCGGGCCCCCAAGGATACGCAAGCGCCGGCGGGTAGCTCACCCACTGCTCGAACGTGCGCGGGCCCGCGATCACCGACGTGATCACCTGGTTGGCGAGCACCCAGGCGATCGCGAACTCGACGAGCGAGTGCCCTTTCTTCGCCGCGTGCGCTTTCAGCGCGTCCGCGACGGCGAGCGATTGAGGTCTCCACTCCGTCTCCATCATGCGCCGGTCGTTGCGCCCCGCACGCGTGTCGGGCGGCGCGTTGCTGCCCGGCTGGTACTTGCCGCTGAGTACGCCGCGCGCCAGCGGACTGTACGGTGCGACGCCCAGTCCGAAAGCGCGTGCGGCGGGCAGCACCTCGACCTCGGGCATGCGGTTGAGCAGGTTGTAATACGGCTGCAGCACCACCGGCGGCGGCGCGCCGACCGTCTTGCAGGCCTGCGCGATGACCGGAATGTGCCAGGCGCGCACGTTGGAGAGCCCCCAGTAGCGCAACTTGCCCGCCTGGATCAGATCGCCGAACGTGCGCGCCACCTCCTCCCACGGCACCGACGCATCGACGCGGTGAATGTAGGTTATGTCGACATGGTCCATGCCGAGACGCTTCAGCGAGGCGTCGGTCGCCGCGATCATGTTGCGGCGGGAGAGACCGCGATCGTTCGGTCCCGTCCCCATCGGCTGCGCGAGCTTGGTCGCAAGCACCCAATGATTGCGCTTTTGCCGGATCACCCGGCCGCAGACCTCCTCGGAGCGGCCCTTTTCGTAGGTGTTGGCCGTGTCCATGAAGTTGACGCCAACGTCGGCTGAATGGTCGACGATGCGTTGAGCTTCCGACTCGGGACACGGGCCGCCGAACATCATCGTGCCGAGGCAGATCTCGGAGACTTTGAGGCCGCTGGTGCCGAGGGGACGATAGCGGATTGGCGTGGTGGGTGAGGCGGACATGAGCGATCTCCTGGTTTGAAGCACCATGGCATCGTCATTCGTTGTTTGTCATCTTGAGTGGCAGTTCACCATCGGTCGAGGAGGCCCAACCGCTCATGCTCACTGTCATCAGCAAGGCGACAGCTCCCCACTATGTCTGGGGCGGCAACTGCGACGGCTGGCGCCTCGTCGACCAGCCAGGGCTCAGCGTCATCCACGAGCGCATGCCGCAGGGTGCGAGCGAGGTACGCCACTATCACGACCGCGCGCGGCAGCTCTTCTTCGTGCTTGGCGGAGAGCTGACGATCGATTGCGAAGGCGTTCTCCACACCGTGCGAACCGGCGAAGGCCTCGAAATGCCGCCCGGCATTTCTCATCAGGCTCGCAATGCCTCGGCCGATCCTGTCGAGTTCCTCGTCGTCTCGGCGCCGTCGACGCGCGGTGATCGCAAGGACACCCCGTGAAGATTCGGGTTGCGGACGTGGCGGCTTCCCGCGCACTTTGGGCGCAATGCAAACCAGCCCGGAGCCAGGCCCGCCCATGTCCAAGCTCGATCTTTCCCGCCTCTCAGCCGACCTCGAGCGCAACCTGAAGCTCCGGAACCCGCCGTTCGGCATGAAGCTCTTCGAGAACGCGGCCGACATGGAGGCGATCCCACGCATCCGGCGGCCGAAGAACGTGCACACGCTCGACCAGGTCGTGGGGCAGGCAGCCCGGCTCGGCTGGACGGTCGGCATCACGGCGGAAA
>JANOJW010000374.1:0-2031 GCA_031418955.1 Hyphomicrobiales bacterium
GCCCGAGCAGGGGCTGGTGGCGATCGGCGAACTGGTCTCGGCGGGGGACCGCGTGATGTTCGTGCGCCGCGATCCGGTGAGTGCGGCGCGGGATCTGGAGCGTATGCTCGGCGAGTTGAAGGCGCGCGCGAAAAAGCCGCCAAAGGCCGGGCTCTACTACTCGTGCCTCGCGCGGGGGCCGAACCTGTTCCGGGAGCCCGCGCATGAGATGGGGGCGATCCGACGCGCGTTCGGCGATATCCCGGTCGTCGGATTCTTCGGCAACGGCGAGATCGCGCACGACCGGCTGTATGGCTACACGGGCGTGCTGACGCTGCTGTCGTGAGCGAGCTCCGGAGGACTGCGAGATGAAACCTAGTCTCGGACTGATCGGCCAGATCGCGCTGCCCGTCACCGACGTCGACCGCTCTGAGCAGTTCTATGCGACGGTCGTCGGATTGCCGAAGCTCTTCCGCTTCGGGGACCTCTCCATCTTCGATTGCGCGGGCGTGCGACTGATGCTGGAGAAGGCCCGCGATCCGGCTGGCATCAAGCCGCAAGGGTGCATCTATTTCCGATGCGACGACATCGATCAGGCGGTGATCGAACTCGGCAATCGCGGAGCGGATTTCCATCGCGCACCGTTTTGCGTGGCCCGGATGGATGACCACAATCTGTGGATGGCATTCTTCGAGGATCCCGATGGGCACTCGCTGGCCGTGATGCACGAGGCACCGAAAGACTATCTTTCGGCGCTCTGACGGGAGATGTTGGCGGCCGAACTCAATCCCGTCCGGCGAGGCGCCATGAAACTTTCGACCGATCGCATCCTGGTCACCCACGTCGGCAGCCTGCCGCGCAACGACATGCTGTCGGATTTGTTGATCAGGCAGGAGCGCGGAGAGGCTATCGACACGAAGCTGCTGGCCGAGGAGGCCGATGCGGCCACGCGGCACGTCGTCCAGGCGCAGATGCAGGCAGGCGTCGACATCGGCAACGACGGCGAGCAGAGCCGTGTCGGATTCCAGACCTACGTGCCGCGGTGCCTGTGCGGCTTTGGCGGCGAATCGCGGCGGCCGCCCGCGCGCGATCAAATCGAGTTCCCGAGCTATGCGCGACAGATGGCGGCGCGGTTTCCGCACTCCGCGAAGGTGATGAATGCGCCGGCCGCGCTGTCGGAGGTGCGCTATGTCGACGGCAAGCCGATCCAGAAGGATGCGGCTCGGCTGAAGGCGCTGGGCGGCGGATTTACCGAGACGTTCATGACGGCGCCGTCGCCCGGAATCGTGGCGACGACGATGCTCGATCAGCATTATGGAAGCCACGAGGCGTATCTGATGGCGCTCGCCGATGCGCTTTCGAATGAGTATCGCGCGATCCACGAGGCGGGCCATGTGCTGCAGATCGACAGCCCGGATCTCGCCATGGAGCGGCACCGCTTCTTCGGGCATCTCGACGAGCCGGCGTTCCTGCGCCAACTGGAGCTGCATGTGGCGGCGATCAATCGCGGCATTGCTGGAATTCCTCGTGACCGGGTGCGGCTGCACGTGTGCTGGGGCAACAACGACGGGCCGCACGTCTACGATATCGCCATGGCGACGATCCTGCCTGAGCTGTACCGGGCCAATGTCGGCGCACTGTCGATCGAGTTCGCGAACCCGCGCCATCAGCACGAATACGCGGCGCTGGCCGAGCATCCGCTCCCCCTACACATGGTGCTGATCCCGGGCGTGCTCGATACGACGACGAACTTCGTCGAGCATCCGGAGGTGGTGGCGCGGCGGCTGCGGGAGGCGGTGGCGGCGGTCGGCGATCGCGAGCGGGTGATCGCCGGCACGGATTGCGGGTTCGGCACGTTCGCGGGACGCGAGTACGTGGCCGACGAGGTCGTGTGGCTGAAGCTCGCGGCGGCAGCGGAGGGAGCGAAGATCGCGTCGAAGGGATTGTGGGGGCGGTAGGTCGGGCAGTAGGCCGTTCTACACTTGCGGCCGAGACCCGACGCGGCACAGTACGGAGTTGTCGGGTCTCGCGAGTGCAGGGCTCTACCCGACC
>JANOJW010000375.1:0-4314 GCA_031418955.1 Hyphomicrobiales bacterium
GCTGCAACTCATCGCCACGTTCGGCGTCGTGCTGATGCTGAAGGATCTGGCACTCTACGTCTGGGGACCGGAGGACATTCTGGGGCCCCGCCCGCCGGGATTGCGTGGCGCGGTCGAGATACTCGGCAAGCCCTTCCCGACCTACGACCTCGTGCTGATGGCGATCGGGCCGGCCATGCTTGCCGCGATCTGGATGCTGCTGACGCGCACGGCGTGGGGCACGCGCGTGCGGGCGGCGACCGAGGACCGCGACATGGCGGCAGCCCTCGGCATCAACCAGAGCCTGATGTTCACGCTCGTGTTTGCGCTGGGCTCGTTCCTGGCAGGGCTTGCCGGCGCACTGGCGTTGCCGCGGGAATCAGCGACGCTGAGCATGGACCTGTCGATCATCGCCGACGTGTTCGTCGTCACCGTGGTCGGCGGCCTGGGCAGCATTCCCGGCGCCTATGTGGCGGCGATCCTGATCAGCGTCGTCAAGGCCTGGTGCATCGGACTTGGCACCATCGAGATCCTGGGCGTGCCGTTCGCGTTCTCGAAATTGACACTGGTTGCGGAGTTCATCGTCATGGCAGCCGTGCTGATCCGGCGGCCATGGGGCCTGTTCGGGGCTGAGCCCGCGCACGCCCATGTGCCGGCCGCGCAAGTACAGGCCATGCCGCCGCCCGGCGCGCGCGCCATGCTCACGGTCGCAGGCCTGTTGCTGGCGCTCGTCGCACTTCCACTCGTCGCCGACCGCTACACGATCGTGCTGGCGACCGACATCATCGTGTTCGCGCTGTTTGCGGCGAGCCTGGGCGCGCTGATGGGCTGGGGCGGCATGGCGTCGTTCGGCCACGCCGCCTACTTCGGCGCTGGCGCCTACGCGGCAGCCGTCGCGACCAAGGCCGGCGCGCCGTTCGCCTTCGCGCTGCTCGCCGGCGTCGGCTTTGCGGCGCTTCTGGCGCTGGTGTTCGGCTGGTTCTGCGTGCGACTGACCGGCGTCTCGCTCGCCATGCTGACGCTCGCCTTCGCGCAGATCACCTGGGCGGTCGCTTTCCAGTGGGACGCCGTGACGGGCGGCAGCAACGGCCTCTCCGGCATCTGGCCGCCGCCGCCGCTCGCCTCGAAATCCGCCTATTATCTGTTCGCGCTGACCCTGCTCGGCGGGGCGATCCTGCTGCTGTGGCGGCTCGCGCACGCGCCGTTCGGCTATGCACTGCGCGCCGTGCGCGATCACCGGGTGCGCGCGGAGGCGCTGGGGCTCGATGCGCGCGCCATCCAGTGGGCGGCGATCGTCGTCTCGGGTGGACTCGCGGGCCTCGCCGGCGCGGTGTTCGCGTTCTCCAAGGGCTCGCTGTCGCCCGACACGCTCGGCATTCCGCGCTCGATGGACGCCCTCGCCATGGTGCTCATCGGCGGCGTGCAATCATTGACCGGCCCGGTGATCGGCGCGGTGGTGTTCACGGGATTGCAGGACTGGATCACGCGCCAGACGTCCTACTGGCAGGCAGTGCTCGGCTTTGCGATCGTCGCGTTGACCGTGCTGTTTCCGCATGGGATCGCGGGCACGTCGCGAGTGTTGTTCGCGCGTTTGCGAGGCGGGCCATGAGCGCTGCGCCGACACTCGAACCGGTACTCGCCGTCGCGCATCTCGCGAAAGCCTTTTCCGGCTTCCGCGCCGTCGACGACGTCTCGTTCTCGGTCTCAGCCGGCGAGATCGTGGCGCTGATCGGCCCCAACGGCGCGGGCAAGACGACGACGTTCAACATGATCAGCGGGCAGCTCGCACCCGACGCCGGTTCAGTCCGCCTCGATGGCCGCGATGTCACGGGTGCGAGCCCGCGCGATCTGTGGCGGCTGCGCGTCGCGCGCACGTTCCAGATCACGGCGACGTTTGCCTCGATGACGGTCGCCGAAAACGTCGCCGTCGCGCTGATCTCGGTCGATGGCGATCTGGCGCGGCTCTCACCGCTGGACGCTGGTCTCCGCGAACGCGCGCTAAACCATATCGGCGAAGTGGGCATGCGCGAGGCAGCCGACCGGCTGTGCGGGACGCTCGCTTACGGAGACGTCAAGCGCGTGGAACTCGCCATGGCGCTGGTGAACGATCCGCGCCTGCTGCTGATGGACGAGCCGACCGCGGGCATGGCGCCCAAGGAGCGCGCGGCTCTGATGGGTCTCGTCGCGAAAATCGCCCGCGAGAGGCGTTCAGCGATCCTCTTCACCGAGCACGACATGGACACCGTGTTCGCCAACGCCGACCGCATCCTGGTGATGAACCGCGGCAAGCTGATCGCCTCGGGGACCCCCGCCGAGGTCCGCGCCGACCCCCACGTTCGCGACGTCTATCTGGGCCACGCCCCCGCCCCCGCAGCGGTCGCGGCGCGGGAGCACGGCACATGACGCTCGTCCCGCCCCTCCTCGATATCGACGCGCTCGACGCCTGGTACGGCCAGGCGCACATCCTGCACGGCGTCTCACTTGCCGTGGCGGCGGGCGAGGCGGTGGTGCTGCTTGGCAGAAACGGTGCTGGCAAGTCGACGACGCTGAAGGCCATCATGGGGCTGGAGGCGACACGGGCGGGCCGCATCCGGTTCGAGGGCCGTGACATGTCGCGGAGCCCCACGCACACCATCGCGCGCGCGGGTCTGGGCTATGTGCCCGAGGAGCGGCGCATCTTTTCGGGCCTGACGGTGGATGAAAACCTCGCAGTCGGCAGGCTTCCGCCCCGCGACGGTCGCGCCTGGACCCCCGAGGCGCTGTTCGAGCTGTTCCCCAATCTCGCCCGCATGCGCGATCGCTTAGGGGGACGCATGTCGGGTGGCGAGCAGCAGATGCTGACCATCGCGCGCACGCTGATGGGCAACCCGCGCTGCCTCCTGCTCGACGAGCCGTCGGAGGGGCTGGCGCCGGTGATCCTGGACGGCATCGCGGCCTCCCTCGTCACGCTCAAGTCGCGTGGAGTCGGCCTCCTCGTCGCCGAGCAGAACTTGGCCTTCGCCCGCCGCTTCGCCGACCGCGCCGTGATCCTCGAAGGCGGCCGGGTGCGGTTCACCGGCACGCTCGCGGCGCTCGATGCGGACGCCTCGCTCGCGGCGCAATATCTGGCGGTGTAGGCAAGTCCCCCGCATGCAAGTCGGATACGCGCGGGCCATCTCTGGCGCGATCCTATCGCGCGACTGGGTTCGATGCGCGCGCGCCGACGACGGTCGTTGCGGTCGCGAACGGACCATGGGCGCGTGGATACAGCGTCCCCGCCGCGAACACGCAATAGAACAGCATGACTGTCACATAGCTGTTGTAGGACATGAAGGTGTAGTCGACTGCGGCGCCGATCAGGAAGAAAATCTGCATCCCGCCGATCAGCATCCGCTCCTCGACGTCGATCGAGGTGTTGTAGAACACCTGGAACGCTGCCCACAGCAGATGCAGATAGGCGGCGAGCCCGAGGATGCCGCACGCGATCAGCATCTCGTAGGCGCTCGAATGGAAGTGGGCTGGCTGCGTGTCCTTGTTGTTGGCCCAGAACTCCCAGGCCGGGCTGTCGGGCGTGGTCGCAAAGAAGCCGCCAAAGCCGTAGCCGAGCAGTGGGCGGGCCAGGATGAACTGCCGTCCCGCCTCCCAGATCGGCACCCGGCCGGTGAGTTCGGGATCGCGGCCGAGCAGGGAGGCGACCGGGCCGATATCGATGAACGGAAGCAGCAGCGAGAACACGATGATGCCGACGTAGATCGTGCGCAGCATCGGGCTCACGTAGTCGGGCATGAGACGCGTCAGGAACAGGATGGCGATGATGGTGATGGCGCAGGCGATGCCGGTGGCGGAGTTCGACAGCAGCACCGCGTAGAGCGTCACCGCGCCCATCGCAACTCGCGTCCACAGCGCGCCCTTCCAGTCCCGCGACCAGAAGATCAGCATGAACAGGAAGCCGAACAGCCAGCCGGCGTCCGTCTTGACCGAGAACACGCCGCGCAACTCGTTGTCCGACAGCCAGGCGCCGTCGAAGCGCGGCGTGGAGGCGAGATCGGGCGCGATCACCATCATGACGAACGACGCCAGCATCAGACCGATCAGCGTGCGCCGCAGGATCAGGATGAAACCGCGTGGCGACAGCGACTGCGAGATCACGTAGGCGATGGCCGCCGAAAGGACGAGGCCGACGCTCTGCAGGGCCGAGCGGGGCAGGCTCACCGACCAGATCGTCGAGGCGAGGACCAGAACAGAGATCGGCGCGGCCCGCAGGATCACCGGGTGCAGGCTCGATTGCAGGATCTGCAGGCCGATGCGCGCCAGCGCCCACAGGTAGAGGCCGATCCACATCAGCAGGTAGATCGG
>JANOJW010000376.1:0-4947 GCA_031418955.1 Hyphomicrobiales bacterium
CGTTCCGAGCCGATCGTCGTCGCCCAGGCCCAGACACAAGCGCCAACGGAGTCGTTCCAGGAGTGGTTCGATCGCGCCTCGCGCGACTACCAGGACACCATGCGCAAGATTTCGACGCCGACCGCACCCAACCCGGTGACCGACGCGGCGGCAAAACTCGAGGTGGAGCGCAAGCGCGCCGTCGATGAGGCCGCGCGCAAGCAAGCGTCGGCGCCGCAGGCCCCTTTGGCACAAGCCCCCGCGCCGACAGTGCCGTTGACGGCCGTTCCCGGCGGCACACCCGCCGCCAGCCCGACGGCGCCGACGCAGCCGATGATCATCGCCCAGGCGCAACCAGCACCGAAGGGCCCGGCGCCCACCGCTCCCGGCGCGCCGGAGGCCGGCTATTACGATCAGTTCATGGATTGGCTCGATCGCGCGGGCAAGACCTACCAGGAGGACGTGATCCGCAAGCTGCAGGAACCGACTGGCCCGACCATCGCCGTGCCCGCTCCGACGCCGACGCCCCAGCCGGCCCCGAAGACGGCGACACCGTCCACTCCGCCTGTCGTCGTCCTGCCGACGCCGCCCGTGGTCGCTGTCCCGCCGATCCCCGCACCACCCAAGACCGCGACGCCGGCAACCCCGCCCGCGTCGCCGGTCGACGACGCCAAGAAGGCCGCCGACGCCAAGGCCGCCGAGTTGAAGGCTGCTGAGGAGCGCCGCCTTGCCGAGGTCCGCCGCATGGACGAAGCCAAGCGCGGCGAGGACGCCCGGAAGGCTGCCGAAGCGAAGGCCATCGCCGACAAAACTGCCGAAGCGGCCAAAGCTGGCGACGCAGCGAGGGCCGCCGAAGCTAAGCGCGCCGAGGACGCAAAGAAGGCCGCCGACGCGACGAAGGCTGGCGAGGATGCGCGCAAGGCTGCTGAAGCGAAAGCTGCCGAGGAGCGTCGAACCGCCGAAGCCAAGCGCGCCGAAGACGCGAAGAAAACCGCCGACACGACAAAGTCTGCTGACGACGCGCGCCGTGCCGAAGAAGCAAAAGCGGCCGAGGAGCGTCGCCTCGCGGAAGCCAGGCGCGTCGATGATGCCAAGAAAGCCGCCGACGCCGCCAAAGCCGCTGATGATGTGCGCCGGTCCGCGGATGCCAAGTCCGCCGAGGACCGCCGCCTCGCCGAGGCACAGCGCACCGAGGAGGCCCGCAAGACTGCGGACGCTGCAAAGGCCGCCGCCGACGCCCGGGCCTCCGAGCTTCGCCGCCAGGCCGAACTGAAGGCCGCCGACGATGCGCGTCGCGCCAGGGAGGCCGCCGACAAGGCCGCCGACGAGACGCGCAAAAGCATCGAGGCTGCCAAGGCCGCCGACGAGCGCCGGCTTACGGATCAGCGCGCAGCCGATGCCGCGAAAAAGGCGGCCGACGAGGCCCGCCTGCGCAACGAGGTCGAAGGGCGCCGCCTCGCCGACGCCAAGGCCGCGGACGAGGCCCGCAAGGCCGCCGAGACTGGGCGCCTCGCCGACGCCGCGCGCCGCGAAGCGGAGGCGCGCCGCGCTGCTGAAATCCGCGCCGGCGACGAGGCTAAGCGCGCTCAGGATGCGTCCAATGCCGTCGTGGCCGCCCGCAAACAGGCGGAGGCGGCAGCCACCGATGCCGCCCGCCGTGACGCTCAGCGCCGCATGGAGGCCGAGGTCAAGAAGGCCGCCGATGCTGCCGCCCGCGCGATCGCCACGGCCAGGGAGAAGATCGCCGCCGCTGGCCGTCCTGCACCAGGACCGTCCGCACCTCGAGCCCCGCGCGAGCAAGGCAGCGTCGCGCCTATGGCGCGTCCGGGCACTGGCACGGTCAGGGCTGGCACTTGCACCAACGCCGGCCAACTCGTCGGTAACACCTACATCGTGAAGCCCGGTGATTCCTTCTGGAGCATCGCCGAGCAGCACTTGGGCAAGGGCATCCGCTGGCGCCGCGTCAAAGCCGCGAACGCGCGCCTGGGCGATGTGATCCATCCCTGCCAGCGCGTCACCATCCCGCGCTGATCGGGTCGCATGTGGACACGTGGAACGGGCGCTGCCACCACGGCGGCGCCCGTCGCATGTCCGGGCTCTCCTCAAGCCTCCCGTTGACAGCGCGCCGCGCCTGTCCGACCAGTGGCGAACCCATCCAGCTAGAGGCCGCCCATGCCGAGCGACAACGACACTTTCAAGTCCTTCATCGACGGCGCTTGGGTGGAAACCTCCGGCAACGGACGCCGCATCGACGTCATCGATCCAGCGACCGAGCAGCCGTTCGCTCGAGTGGCACTGGGGACTGCAGCCGACGTCGACCGCGCCGTCGCCACCGCACGCGCAGCGTTTGCGAGCTTCTCACAGACCAGCCGCGAGGAGCGCATGGCGCTGCTCGAGAAGATCGCCGCCATCTACAAGCGCCGCTTTGCCGAGATGGGACAGACCATCAGCCGCGAGATGGGCGCGCCGATCTCCTTCGCCACCCGCTTCCAGGCCGGCGCCGGCATGGGCCACTTCCGCGTCGCCCATCAGGTGCTGCGCGATTTTCCCTTCGAGGAGGGCTCAGGGCCCACACTCGTCGTGCGCGAGCCCATCGGCGTCGTCGGCATGATCACGCCGTGGAACTGGCCGGCCAATCAGATCTGCTGCAAGGTCGCGGCCGCACTCGCCGCCGGCTGCACCATGGTGCTGAAGCCTTCCGAGGTGGCGCCGGGCTCCGCCGTGCTGATCGCCGAAATGCTGGAGGAGGCCGGCGTCCCGAAGGGTGTGTTCAATCTCGTGCACGGGGATGCCGCCGTTGGCCAGGCGATCGCCGCGCACACCGACATCGACTGCGTGTCCTTCACCGGCTCGACGCGGGCCGGCATCGACGTCGCGGTGCGTGCCGCACCCACCGTCAAGCGTATCGGCCAGGAGCTCGGCGGCAAATCGGCGAACATCCTGCTCGACGACGTCGACTTCGAGACAGCGGTGTCGGAAGGCGTCAAGCTCTGCTTCCGCAACTCGGGCCAGAGCTGCAACTCGCCGACCCGTATGCTGGTGCCCGCCGCCCGCATGGCCGAAGTCGCAAGCGTAGCCAAACGCGTCGCCGAAAGCATCAAGGTCGGCGCGCCGTCGGCGGCCGAGACCGAGATGGGTCCCGTCGTTTCGCACGTGCAGTGGGGCAAGATCCAGGCGCTGATCGAGGCGGGCATCAAGGACGGCGCCACGCTCGTCACCGGCGGACCTGGGAGACCCAAAGATCTCGCCACCGGCTACTACGTGCAGCCCACCGTGTTCGCCAACGTCACCCCGGCCATGACCATCGCGCGCGAGGAGATCTTCGGACCGGTTCTCGCCATCATGGCCTACGCGACCGAGGACGACGCGGTGCGCATCGCCAACGACCACCCGTTCGGGCTCGCCGGCTACGTCCACGGCCGGGACGTGGACCGTGCCCGCAAGGTCGCCCGCCGCATTCGCGCCGGCATGGTGACGGTGAACATGGCGGCCGCCGACCCGGCCGCGCCGTTCGGCGGCTACCGCCAGTCCGGCAACGGCCGCGAGTGGGGCCGCTTCGGCCTCGAGGAATACCTCGAGGTCAAGTCCATAATGGGCGGCCGCGCCGCCTAATATAAAGGGCTTCACACGCCTCCGGGCTCGCAGGATCTAAACCTGAGAGCCTGCCTGGAAGACGCCGCGCCAACAAAGGTCGTCAATTGGACAGCTTGGCGGTGCCCGATTTGCCGTTGTCGGCGACCCAGTGGATGATCTTGCCCGACTGCTTGAACTTCAAGCACTGCTGCTCGCCCTTGAACCAGACGTTCCAGCGCTGGCAGAGCTTCGCCTTGTCCACCCACCACTGGCCCTTGTCGTTGGCGGCACCCAGATAGCCCGCGAGACCGCCGGCCTTGCCGGTCATCACGCCGTCCTCGTTGAACTGGATCGGAATGACGGTGCCGATCGGCGTGTCGAGCAGCACGGTCCGGCCACTGACGAGCTGGCGCAACTGGTCGTTCGCCGTGTCCTCGGCCGACGGACGCACCGCGGCGGGCGCGGGCTGCGGCATGGGGGCTGGCTGTGCGGCCGGCGGCGGCGCGATGGGCGCTGCACGCGGAACGGGTTGCGGACGCGCGGGCGCCGCGGGGGTCAACGTCGCATGCTGCTTTGGCTGGACGGCGGGCGCTTCGCGAGGCGGCACTGCGCTGGCACCCAGTGCCGAGCGCGGCGCTTTCGGCGGCGGAGGCGTATCGATCAGCGAGCGCAGCGCGCGCTGGGCCAGCGAGGGCTGCTCGACCGGCGCCTCGGCGACGATGGCGGGGGCGGGGGTCGCCTGGACCGGGCCAATCTGGACTGGGGCCGCCTGGGCGACGCTCGGCGGCTGACGGAAACGTACGTCAGCGACGGCTGGCTCCTCGGGGCGGGAGCAATGTTCGCCGTAGAAGCGAGCCGCCACCGACTCGATCGCGGCGTTGTAGGCTGGCGTGTCGGGCGACCACTTGCGGGCGAGATCGGCGAACGTGGTCGGGTGGCCGAGCGTGCGCTGCCAGTTGGCGATCACGCCCCATTCCTGCACTTTGCGTGTCCGCTCGGCGATCGGCTGGCCGACACGGTCACCCGTGTAGAGCACGACGTGCTGGAGATGTGCGCGAACGCCCGTCGCGATGTCGGAGAAGCTCTCGCCGGGGGCCCCGTTACCGGGCGCACCGATCCCAGCGAAGTTGTTCTGGTGCGGGCTGACAGCGGCCGGCTGGCCGTTCGGCTTTCGATACGACAGGCTCGCCGTCTCGACGATCATCTGGAAGAACGCGTAGTCCCAGCGCAGGCCCATCTCGGTGCCTTGCCGTGCATAGTGCGCGGCAAGGCCGGTGAAGCGACGATCGACGCTCGGATTGCGTGCGCGCAGATAGGCCATCAGCTTGGCCGAAGTGGCGCAGCTGGGCACCGCGTTGTCGCGATCAGCCTTCAGCGGCGGCGAGGCCGTGGCGC
>JANOJW010000377.1:0-8759 GCA_031418955.1 Hyphomicrobiales bacterium
GCCACGATCTCCTTGCCGGGCAACGTCGTGAACGCATTCTGGTCGGAGTAGCGGAAATCCGCCGGCAGGTAGCCGGTCTCCATGGCCACCTGGATCACGCGTTGCAGCGCGCGTCCCGCAACCACCAGACGCCGACCGGCCGCATGCGCGCCCTGTGCCACCGCCATGATGCGCGCGACGTTCGACGAGAAGCAGGTGACGAGCACGCGTTGCTGGGCATTCTTGATGAGCTTGCCGATCGAAGCCGCGACGTCGCTTTCCGACGGGGAACGGCCCTCGCGGAAGGCGTTGGTCGAGTCGCACACGAGTGCCAGCACGCCCTCCTGCCCCAGCGCCTGGATGCGCGGCTCGTCGGTTGGCGCGCCGACGTAGGGGCGATCGTCGAGCTTCCAGTCGCCGGTATGATAGACGAGGCCCGCCGGGGTGCGGATGGCGAGGCCCGACGGCTCGGGGATCGAATGCGACATGGTGATCAGTTCGCAATCGAACGGGCCGACGTCGAAGCGCGCGCCCATCGGTACGATCTCGATCGGGATCTTGAGCTTGCCGCCGAACTCGGCGAGCTTGGCCTTCAGCATCGCGGCGGTAAACGGCGTCGCATAGACCGGGCACTTGATGCGCGGCCACAGCTCGATCACGGCGCCGATGTGGTCCTCGTGCGCATGCGTGATGACGAGACCGACGAGGTTCTTGAGATTCGCCTCGATGAATCGCAAATCCGGCAGGATCACGTCGACGCCCGGGTCGTCCTCGCCCTCCGGGAACGTGATGCCGAGATCAACCATCAGCCACTTGCGCTGCCTCGGCGGGCCGAAGCCGTAGAGGTAGCAGTTCATGCCGACCTCACCGAGCCCGCCGAGCGCGAGAAAGACGAGTTCGTCGGCCCGCGCATTCGCTGTCGTGTCGTCCTGGCCTGCCATCATTCTCACGCTTTCAATGGGGGGCCGAGCGTCACGTCCCCAAACGTGAAGCGATGGCGCTGCCCATCAGCGCCTTGAAGCAGCAAAGCGCCATCCGTGTCCAGCCCCGCGAAGGCGCCATGGACCAGACCGTTGCCCGTATTCACCGACATCGGCTCGCCGAGCGGCCCTGCTCGCTCGAGCCAAGCTGACCGGACGGCGGCAAATCCTTGGCCACAGTGCCAGGTCGCGCGCCAGAGATCGAACTGGCGCGCAAGCTCGACTGCAATGGGCCGAAGTTCAAGCGGCTCGCTCACATGTTGCGCAAGATTGCCAACCTGTCGTCCCTCGACCTCTGGTGCATGAACGAGATTGACGCCGATGCCGATCGTGCACACTTGGCTCTTACCCAGCCGGCTCGTTTCCACCAGCAACCCGCCGATCTTGGCGTGGTCGATCATCAGGTCATTTGGCCACTTCAGTCGGAGCCGTCGATCGCGCAGCCCGTCCGGCCAGAATGCCCCGAGCGCTGAGACTGCCGCAACGCCGGCCACGAGCGAGAGCTGCGGCAAAACCGCAACATTGCACTCCGGCGCAAAGAGATGGCTGATTGCGAGATTGCCGCGAGCGGTGACCCACGTCCGGCCCGAGCGCCCCCGCCCGCGCGTCTGGTGGTGCGCCAGCACCCAAAACGGGCCTGTGTCGCCAGCGGCGGCCAGTTGAAGTGCTTGACTGCTTGTCGATGGCAGTTCATCGAACTCGAAGATTCGCGGATTGTCGCCGCCAAGACTGGACATCGGTTCAGAACAGCGACTTCGCCGCGACGCCGGCCGCTTCGACCAGAGGCGAGACGATGAACGGCACCCAGAAAGCCAAGATCAGCGCCAGCGCCACATACATTACCAAGCGCGCCTTGGTGCGCAGCGGCTCGAACGCGGGCTTTGCGTCGTCGAAGAACATGAGTTTGACGATGCGCAGGTAGTAGTAGGCGCCGACCACGCTGGCGAGCACGCCGATCACCGCCGGCCAGATCAGTCCCGCCTCGATCGCGGCGAGGAACACGAAGTACTTGCCGAAGAAGCCGGCCAGCGGCGGGATGCCAGCCATCGAAAACATGAACATGGCGAGCGCAAAAGCCATCGGCAGGTTCGTCTTGGCGAGGCCCGCAAGCTCGTCGATCGACTCGACGAGGTGTGATTGCCCGCGGGCCACTGAACGCCCCGTGGCCGCCGGCGTGAAGGTGCCGCTCGGCGTCGCCCGTGCGACCGCCGTGCCGACGACAGGGCCCGCGCCATCCCGCCGCATCGAAAGGATGCAGGCGAAGGTGCCGAGCGTCATCACCACGTAGATCGCGAGATAAATGATCACGCCCTTGACGCCCTCGGCAGTGCCGGCGGCGAGACCGACCAGGGCATAACCCATGTTGGCGATCGAGGAGTAGGCCATCAGCCGCTTGATATTCGTCTGGCCGATCGCGGCCAATGCACCGAGGATCATCGAACCGACCGCGAGGAAGATCACGATCTGCTGCCACTGCGGCTTGACGGCGGGGAAGGCGGTGGCGACGACGCGTACGAGCAGCGCCATGGCCGCGATCTTGGGCGCGGCGGCGAAGAACGCTGTCACCGGCGTTGGCGCACCCTCATAGACGTCCGGCGTCCACATGTGGAACGGCACGGCCGAAACCTTGAAGGCAAGGCCGACCATCAGGAATACGAGTCCGAACACGAGTAGCAGGCTCTGGCCCGCGCCCGCAGCCTTGGCGGCGGCAGCGATTCCAGCGAAGCTCGTGGTGCCGGCGAAGCCGTAGATCAGCGAAGCGCCGTAGAGCAGCATCCCCGACGAGAGCGCGCCCAGCACGAAGTACTTGAGGCCGGCCTCCGACGAGCGCACGTCGTCGCGCCGGAACGCGGCGATCACGTAGAGCGCCAGGCTCTGCAGCTCGAGGCCGAGATACAGCGAGAGCAGGTCCGAGGCCGAGATCATCATCATCATGCCGGCGGTCGCCAGCAGGATCAGCACCGGATACTCGAACTTCATCGCCTTCTCGTCCTTCATCTCGTCGAAGGAGAGGAGCAGCGCGCCGCCCGCGCCCGCGAGCATCAGGAGCTTCATGATCCGCGCGAACGGATCGGCGATGAAGCCACCGGCAAACAGCGACTTCGAGCCCGTCGTCGTCCACACGAGATAAGCCGTCGCCACGATCAGCGCCAGACTGAGCCAGCCGACCGTCTCCGCCTCGATCTCGGTTTCGGGACGGAACGCTCCGTACATCAACAGCAGCATGGCGCCGCCGACGAGCACCAGCTCGGGCAGCAGCGGCATGTACTTGAGAAGCTCGGCCATGGACTTTGAGTCTTTCGCAATGCGTGTCGGCGGCGTGTCAGCGGGTCTGGCCGGATGCGGGAGCAGGCTGCGCAGGCGCAGGTAGCCCGGCCGTGCGCGGCGCTTTCACGGCGGTCTCGTAGCGCACGATCAGCTCCTTGACCGAGCGCGCCGTGACGTCCAGCACCGGCGCGGGATAGATGCCGAACAGGATGGTGAAGAACACCAGCGGGGCAATCACTGCAATCTCGCGCGGCCCCATGTCGGTGATGGCTTTCAGTGAGGGCTTGTCGAGCGTACCGAAGATCATGCGCCGGTAGAGCCATAACGCGTAAGCCGCCGACAGGATCACGCCGAAGGTGGCGATGAAGGCGATCAGCGTGTTGGCCTTGAAGGCGCCAAGCAGCGTCAGGAATTCGCCGACGAAGCCGCTTGTGCCGGGGAGCCCGACGTTGGCCATGGTGAAGACCATGAAACAGAACGCATAGATCGGCATCCGGTTGACGAGGCCGCCGTACGCCGAAATCTCGCGCGTGTGCAGCCGGTCGTAGAGCACCCCGACGCACAGGAACAGCGCGGCCGAGACGAGGCCGTGGGAGAGCATCTGGAAGATCGCGCCGTCGATGCCCTGCTGGTTGAAGGTGAAGATGCCCATGGTCACGTAGCCCATGTGGGCGACCGACGAATAGGCGATGAGCTTTTTCACGTCCTCCTGCGCCAAGGCCACGAGCGACGTGTAGACGATCGCGATCACCGACAGCCAGAACACGACCGGCGCCAACTCCTGCGACGCGATCGGGAACATCGGCAGCGAGAAGCGCAGGAAGCCGTAACCGCCCATCTTCAGGAGCACCGCGGCGAGCACCACGGAGCCTGCCGTCGGCGCCTCGACGTGCGCATCGGGAAGCCATGTGTGCACCGGCCACATCGGCATCTTCACCGCGAACGAGGCGAAGAAGGCGAGCCACATCCACCACTGCATGTTGGCTGGAATCTTCGACGAGGTGATCAACGTCGGGATGTCGGTCGTGCCGGCCTGCCAGTAGATCGCCATCATGGCGAGCAGCATCAGCACCGAGCCCAGCAACGTGTAGAGGAAGAACTTGAAACTCGCATAGACGCGCCGCTTGCCGCCCCATACGCCGATGATGACGAACATCGGGATCAGGCCGCCCTCGAAGAACACGTAGAACAGCACCATGTCGAGCGCGCAGAACACGCCGATCATCAGCGTCTCGAGCACCAGGAATGCGATCATGTACTCCTTGACGCGCTCCTCGACCGATTCCCAGCTCGCCAGGATGCAGAGCGGCATCAGGAACGTCGTCAGGATCACGAACAGCATCGAGATGCCGTCGACGCCCATCTTGTACCGCATCGGCCCGAGCCAGGCGTAGTCCTCGACGAACTGGAAGTTGGCGGTCCGGGTGTCGAACCCGAACCAGATCAGCAACGACAGCGCGAACGTGATCAGCGTCGTCCACAGCGCCAGCCAGCGGATGTTGCGCGTCGCCTCGGCGTTCAGGACCGCGATGGCGATCGCGCCGACGAGCGGCATGAACGTAACGATGCTGAGGAGGTTCCCCTGGAGCGTCACTTGAGGCCTCCTTGCAGAATGGGCCAGCTGACCCAGCTGACGAGCAGCGCGAGGCCGATCAGCATGGCGAAGGCGTAGTGGTAGACGTAGCCGGTCTGGAGCTTGACTGCGCGCCCGGTGGCCCGCCCGACGGTCGCCGCCGTGCCATCGATGGTGCCGTCGATGACGGTGCCGTCGCCGCGCTTCCAGAAGAAGCGGCCGAGCGCGTTGGCTGGCCGCACGAACAGCCAGTCGTAGAGCTCGTCGAAGTACCACTTGTTGAGGAAGAACAGGTAGAGCGGCTTGAACGCGCGCGCGGTTGCCGCTGGCAGCCAGGGCGCGACCATGTAGTAGACGTACGACAGCGCCAGGCCCGCCAGCATCGCCGCGAACGGCGCCCAGCCGACCCAGCCCGGGATCTTGTGCATCTCGTGCAGGATGTGGTTCTGCGGGCCCTCGAAGATCGCCTTGCCCCAGAACACCTTGTAGGGGTCCGTACCGCCCGCGACCGCCGTCGTGCCGATGAAGTATTTCGTAAACACGACGCCTGCGAGAACTGCGCCGATCGCCAGCACGATCAGCGGCACGAGCATCACCCACGGGCTCTCGTGCGGCTCGTGATGATGGTCGTCGTGGCCATGGGCGCTATGCGCCTTGTCGCCATGCTTGGCGTCACCGTGATGCGCGTGATCGTCGTGCGCGGCAGCCCCGTGGCCCCAGCGCGCCGGCTGGTGGAAGGTCATGAACATCAGCCGCCACGAGTAGAACGAGGTCATGAAGGCGGCGGCGACGAGCCCCCAGAACGCGTAGTTCTGCCAAGTGTGGCCGGCGTAGGCCGCCTCGATGATGGCGTCCTTGGAGTGGAAGCCGGCGAAGCCGATCAGGTGCGGGATGCCGACGCCGGTGAGCGCCAGCGTTCCGACCAGCATCATCGCCCAAGTGATCGGGATCTTCGCGCGCAGCCCGCCCATGTGCCGCATGTCCTGCTGGTGATGCATGGCGTGGATCACGGAGCCCGCGCCAAGGAACAGCAGCGCCTTGAAGAAGGCGTGCGTGAACAGGTGGAAGATCCCGGCCGTATACGCGCCCAGACCGCAGGCGGCGAACATGTAGCCGAGCTGCGAGCAGGTCGAGTAGGCGATCACGCGTTTGATGTCGTTCTGCACGAGGCCGACGGTCGCCGCGAAAACCGCGGTGATGACGCCGACGGCGGTCACGACCTGCAGCGCGACGGGTGACATTTCGAACAGCGGCGACAAGCGCGCGACCATGAACACGCCCGCAGTCACCATGGTCGCCGCGTGGATCAGCGCCGACACCGGCGTCGGGCCCTCCATGGCGTCGGGCAGCCAGGTGTGCAGCAGGAACTGCGCCGACTTGCCCATGGCGCCGAGGAACAGCAGCAGGCACAGGCACGTCATCACGTCGACCTGGTAGCCTAAGAACTCCATGGTCTTGCCGGCCATCGACGGCGCTGCCTGGAATACGGCGTCGAAGCTGATGGTCTGGAACAGCGCGAAGATGCCGAAGATGCCGAGCGCGAAACCGAAGTCGCCGACGCGGTTGACGACGAAGGCCTTGATCGCCGCCGCGTTGGCTTCGGGCTTGTGGTACCAGAACCCGATCAGCAGATACGACGCGAGACCGACGCCCTCCCAGCCGAAGAACAGCTGCAGGAAGTTGTCGGACGTCACCAGCATCAGCATGGCGAACGTGAACAGCGACAGATAGGCGAAGAATCGCGGCCGGTGCGGATCCTCGGCCATGTACCCGATCGAATACACATGCACGAGCGCGGAGACCGTGTTGACCACGACCAGCATGACGGCGGTCAGTGTGTCGATGCGCAGCGCCCACGACACGTCGAGGTCGCCGGAGACGACCCATTTCATCAAGGGGATCTTGGTGGTTTGTCCGCCGAAGCCGACCTGCACGAAGGCCACCCACGACAGCACGGCCGCGAGGACGAGGAAGGCACTCGTGACGAGCTCCGCCGGCCGCGCGCCGATCCAACGGCCGAAGAAGCCGGCGATCAGCGCTCCGAGCAGGGGCAGAAATACGATGGCCGTGTAGATCATGCGAAGGTCCCAGAGGGCAGTAGGCAATAGGCAATAGGCAATAGTCGAGCATGGCGGCGGGGTACGAACATCGCTTCTTCCCTATTGCCTACTGCCTATTGCCTACTGCCTCCCTTAGCCCTTCATCATGTTGATGTCTTCGACCGCGATGGTGCCGCGGTTGCGGAAGTAGACGACGACGATGGCGAGGCCGATCGCCGCTTCGCCTGCAGCGACCGTCAGCACGAACAGGGCGAACACCTGTCCGACGAGATCGCCCATGAAGCTCGAGAACGCAACGAAGTTGATGTTCACCGCGAGCAGCATCAGCTCGATCGACATCAGGATGACGATCACGTTCTTGCGGTTCAAGAAGATGCCGAGCACGCCGATCGTGAACAGGCACGCCGCGACGGTCAGATAGTGGCCAAGTCCGATCATGCTGCTGCTCCCGCACGTACCACAAACGCGTTTGTCATCCTCGGGCTTGTCCCGAGGACCCATTTTTACGCGCGTGCGAACCTGCATAGGTGAATGCTGACGCAGCCGCAGGCCGATCGCTCTCTAGCAACCCGCTGAACCATGGGTCCTCGGGACAAGCCCGAGGATGACACTCGAAGGTTGTTGTGCCTCATCGTCCTCACGTCCCCGTTGCCGCGCGGAACGCTGGTGCCAGCCATTGCCAGACGGCGGCGCCGGCGAGGGCCAGGATGATGCCGCCGATGATCCAGTCGCGCAGCGTCGTGCGCTCGACGGGACCTTGGGCGGTGCGGGCCTCCTGCTTCTTCTTCTCGGCGGCGCGGCGGCGGGCTTCCTCGAGTGATTCGACGTTGTCGCGGCGGCCGGAGCCGTTGGTGCCATTGGGGCCGGTCATGCGGGCTCCTTGGCTTTAGGCTTGTCGGGGATCGTGTAGGTGCCGCTCGGCACCTTGACGATTTCCATTGCCGTCTTCGGATTGCGCGCGTTTTGGGCCGAGATCGACTGGCGCTTGACGCCTTCCTTGTGGCGCAGCGTCAGGACAATTGCGCCGATCATGGCGACGAGCAGGATCAGGCCAGCCGCCTGGAAGTAATAGACATAGGGTTCCCTGTAGAGGATGCGGCCGAGCGCTTCGGTGTTGGAGACGCCGGCGGGTGAAGGCGCGGTACCCGTGCCGGGCTTCACGACGCCCGCAAAGCGCATGCCGACGATCATGATGAGATTGGCGAGCAGCGCCGCGCCCACGAGTACGCCGAGCTTGGCGTTCTTGATGAAGCCCGCGCGCAAGGCCGCGAAGTCGACGTCGAGCATCATGACGACAAACAGGAACAGCACGGCGACCGCGCCGACGTAGACGACGACCAGGATCATCGCCAGGAACTCGGCGCCGAGCAGCACGAAGAGGCCCGCCGCGTTGAAGAACGCCAGGATCAGCCACAGCACGGCATGCACGGGGTTGCGCGCGGTGATGACCATCACCGCGGAGGCCACCGTGACGAAGGCGAAGACGTAGAAGAAGGCGGCTTGCAGTGTCATCGTGATCTTCTTTCGCGCCTCGCGGCGCAGCTCATAAATTTGTCATCCTCGGGCTTGTCCCGAGGACCCATTCCTCAGCATGCGCGGGGGGCGAGATCAGCCCGCTGCATTGCCGAGTTCGCCATCACGTCCATCCCCTGCTGCCCGATGGGTCCTCGGGACAAGCCCGAGGATGACACCCGATTCGTATGCGCCCCCATCGCGCGGCCTCATCGGTACTTCGCGTCGAGCGCGAGGTTCTGCGCGATCTCGCGCTCCCAGCGGTCGCCGTTGGCGAGCAGGCGTTCCTTCGAGTAGTAGAGCTCCTCGCGCGTCTCGGTGGCGAACTCGAAGTTCGGGCCCTCGACGATCGCATCCACGGGGCAGGCTTCCTGGCACAATCCGCAG
>JANOJW010000378.1:0-1867 GCA_031418955.1 Hyphomicrobiales bacterium
GGCAAGGAACGGCGGGGAACCCGGGCGGCGATCGTGCGGGCGCTCGCGTCGTCGGGGCCGATCTCCTGCGCGCGCGACCGTCCTCCCGCGTCCGGCTGCGGGCGATTGACGGCCGGCGGCGAGGCCACTCGGCACAAACGCGAGGCAAACAAAATCGCGGCGGATGGTGGGATGCGCCTGCATTTCCCGTTGGGCGCATCCAGCGATCGCTTTTCACCAGATCCGGATACCGTTCCCGGCCACTGCCGGGAGAAGGCCGGACGGCCCGGCAATTGTGGGCCGTCCGGCAGGTTGGCGGTCAGGCTGCGAGGTCGATCGCGACCTCGGCCGAGGCGTCGTCCGGACGATGACCATCGTCGGCGCAATCGCCGAACGCGAACACGACCTCGAGGCCCGGATCGTCGGGCACGAACGTCACTGCGATCGGTTCGTCCGCTTCTTCAGGCGGAGCTGCGTTCTGGGCCGCAATGTCCGCCGCGGCATCGGGATCATCGCGTTCGCCGCGAGCGTCCGCCAGCGCGTCGGTCACCGCGGTCTCGTCGGAGATGACGATCGTGATATCGTCCGTTGCTGCATCCGCATCGCCTTGGTCGACACTCGCGGCCCCGGCTTCGACATCCCAGGGCGGCGAGCCGTCGTCGAACCGCATCGGCTCGGGCGCCCAGGCCAGCGCGCGCGCCTTGACCCCGGCCTCGACGATCGCGGTGCCCGCGAACACGCGCTCGCACGCCTCGGCGATCTCGCCCTTCTTGGCTTTGATGTAGCGCTGGCCAAGCTCGCCCGCCCCGATCTCGGCAAGTGCGGCGAGGCATTGCGCCTTGGCCACGCGGTCGAACCAGTTGAGCGCGGTCGGCCGCCACCAGCGGGCAACGTCGATCCCGAGCAACCGACCGAGATGGTCGTGGAACGCGCAGGTCTTCTGGCTGCCGCCGAACACGCTCGCTTCGAGGGTGCGCGCCACCGCATGCCCGAGCCAGGCATTGCGCTGGTCCTGAGGTAGTGCGCGGAACGCGTCGAACCGCTCGGCCATGCTGTTGCGGTCGAGCCAGGTTCGGTCGAGCGCCTCGCTCGCCTTGACCTGGGCCTCGACGATCGCCGCCGACGCAGCGGGCATCGCCGCCTGCTGCACCGGATCGCTGGCGCGACGCGCGGTCAGCGTCGAGCCGCCGCCGTCCCAGGTGTAGCCGCCTTCGTCAGCGACCATCAGCACCACCGCGAGATCGAGCGCCAGTGCCGGGTCGGCGGCGACGTGCAGCGCGAGCACGTCGCGGCGCTGCATCGCCAGCTCGTCGACCAGCCGCTGCGACAGCTTGGGAGACTTCGGCTGGTGGCAAGCGGTGTTGCCGTTGCCGTCGGTCTCGCCGGCGCCGCCGCCGCCGGACATTGCAGCACCGTTGCCGGAACCACCGCGATCGCCGTTGCCCGTCGAAGCGTCACCGTCCTCGTTCGCTCCCTCGTCCTCGCCGATCAGCGAATAGACGGTGCGGTCGAGCCGCGGCTTGCCGTCGGCGTCGAGTACCAGGAAGGCGCCGATGCCCGGCTTGAGCTCGGGATCGATCTCGAGCGGCTTGTCGAGGATGGCGTTGATCGCTGCGTTGAGCTCGGCGATCTTTGCCTCGGCCTCGGCGATTGCCACGCCCTCCGCCTCTTCGTCCTCGTAGACCGCGGCGTGGTTCTCGATCTCCGCTTCGAACACCTCGATCGCCGCGCGCTCCTCGCCGCTCGGCTGCGGCGCCTCGATCGGCACCCGGCGCAAGTCGCCGTGCGTCCAGGCCTGGACGTGAACGTCGAGCGTCGGCCGAACGAACCCGTAGCCAAGCTCCTCGCGCTGCCGCTCGGCCTCGGCATCGAGCTTCTCGATCGCCAG
>JANOJW010000379.1:0-5670 GCA_031418955.1 Hyphomicrobiales bacterium
GCCCGCGTCTTTCCCGCCAACCCTTCGATCACCGGCATGACGCGCGCGATCTCCTCGTCGAGCGAAACTGGCGCGGCGCCCGGCCGCGTCGATTCCCCACCGATATCGAGAATGTCGGCCCCCTCGTCGACGAGGCGTAACGCGTGCTCGATGGCCTCCTTGGCGGACAGGAAATGCCCCCCGTCCGAGAAGCTGTCCGGGGTCACATTGACGATGCCCATGATGCGCGGGCGGTCGAGCGGCAGGCCCGCGATCGGCCCGCGGGGTGCAGCGAACCGGTCGCTCGCGATCAGCAGCCGGTCGGTTGCCGCGTGGCGCTGCGCGATCAGCGCGCGGGCCTCGTCCAGGGTGACGATGCGGCGATCGACCCAGCCGTCGGGATGACGGTGGATCAGCTCGAGTGCGGAGAACACCACGTCCTCCCGCTCGGCGATGCGGACGACCTTGTCGGGCGCGGCATTGATGCGTCCCGGCGGCCGGGTCAACCGGCCAACGGGACGCACATAGGTGACGGCACTCATTGGGTACTCATACTGCCTGCGTCGGAGGGATTTCTATCTACCCCGCTGATGCTGTGCCTCACTTCTCCACCGTGCGGATGGCAGCCGGACCGCCGTTGACCGTGACGTTGCCGATCGACTGCAGGCTCGTCGCGTTCCACGAGAAGCCCATCACCTGCTGCTCGACCATGCACTGGACGAACACCCGGCGGCTATTCGACGTCCACACGATCCCCTGGCACCAGCGCCCGACGTTGGCCTCAGCGACCCGGGACAGCTGCGTTCCGACGCGCCGCAGGATGACGAGCTTGCCCTTGTCGGCGAAGAACGGGGAATCCGACGGCTTGTTGGTGCCGTTCATGATCGAAACCGCCACGTAGTTGCCGTCGGGCGAAATCTTGATGCCCACGGGCGTCTGCCCGACGCTCACCGTGTTGACCACGCGGACTGGCTTGGCGCGCATGTCGATCACGCTCACCGTGTCGCTGTCGCCCAGGCCCCGGCCGATGTTGGCGACGACCGCCACCTCGCCCTTGGCGTCGATGTCGATGCCGTAGGGGCGCAGGCCCGCGTTGAGGTCGCGCCTGGTGTAGGTGACCTTGGTGCCGTCGATCTCGAGCACGGCGATCTTGTTGGCGTTCTCGCCATCCATGGTCACGAGCGCAGTCCGGCCGTCCGCCGAAATCACGATGCCCGACGGGCCCGACTTGTCGTCGCCCAGTTGCACCTTTTCGGCCAGCACGGTGACGGTCTTACCCGCGATCGAGAGCACCGACACCGTGCCCTCGTTGCGGTTGGCGACCAGCGCCAGCGTGCCGGCCTTGTTGATGGCGATGCCGGACGGGCCACGGCCGACCTTCAGCGTGGCGATTACCTTGGGCGTGTAGGCGGGCGGCGCCTGCTTGCCGCGCACGCGGGCTGTCAGGTTGCCGACAACGCCGCCGGTCTTGTTGAGTTCGATCACCGTCACGATGTCGACCGGCACTTGCTTCGTCGGATCGGCGGGGTCGGGCTGCTGGGCGGCCGACACCAGTGCGATCTCCTCGTTGGGCGTGATGGCGACGCTGGTCGGCGGCCCGGCCACGCTCGCTGGCGCCCGCACCTCGCCCAGCGTCTTGGGCGGCGTCGAGGCGAGATCGATCAGCGTCACGGTGTCGACGCCATCCTTGTTGTGGGTGGTTTTGCCGTTCTCGAGCCGCATGCGGGCATCGTTGGCGGAGACCGCGATCTGCGCCATGGCAGCGCCCGACAGCACAGCGCCGAGGCCGACTGCGGCTGCGAGTGAAACGGACATAGTCTTGGCGCGCGCCACGTGGGTGTTCCTTCGGCAACGGGCCAAGTGGCCCCTTTGATCGACGAACCGCAGCCTAGCACTCCCCGGCCCGGGCACGATAGGCGACTTGATGTGCTTTGCTTCTCCGGTCTAACAACCTTGGCAGCACGGCGTGCAACGGCCTGGAGACAGCGAGATGAAAATTATTCTGGCGCTTGCTTTCATGCTCGCGTCGCATGCAGGTCTCAAGGCACAGCCGGCCGTGACCCCTGCACCTGCAAGCGAAGCCGTCGCAAGCATTCGTGCGGCGCACGATGCGGCCAAGGCCGGCAGTATCACCGATCTCGCGGCAATCCTTGTCACCGCGCGAAACGGCATGTCGATGGATCGCACATGCGACCAGTTGGGCAGGATTTGCAGCGCCAAAGTAGCGGCAATCGATCTCCTGGCGACATGGGTTGAAAACTGGGCCGGCAAGTGCCTGCAGTCCACACTCCACAACGCCGATCTGAAAAACCTCCTCGATCTTCGCGCACAGCTCGAAGCTTTTGCCGCCAGCGTGACCATCACGGCCGCCAGTACGCGAGAGGAGCGCGAGCGCGCCAAACGCCTGCAGGACGCTCTCGACAAGCTCCAGCGCTGCCCTTCGATGCCCGACACCCGCATCTGGTTTGCTTCGGTTGCTCCAGATATCCCCACACATGTAAAGGAGCAATGGATGGTCAACTGCGGTCCCACGCCATATGGGCGCTGGACCATCATGCGCACCGAGGGCCCTGCGGCTGCCGCGCTTGAAATCCTTGGTGGCGTTCTCGAGCTGAAGGAAAATGGCAAAGGCGAGTACACGCTCAACGGCATCGGCAAGAGCAACCGTCGAGGCGCCTACAAAGAAACCGGCATCGCTGAGTTTTCGGCAATGCCAGGTGCGCCCGGTCAATTCCTGCTCGTGCTGCGTGGCATTTGGAGCGATCGCGTCGCCGACGGTCGGGGCGGGTGGGTCGCGAAGAACTTCAAGTTTGGCGACATCAGCTTCCAGGCCGAGCAACGGTCCATGCCTTGCCCTGTTGCACAGTCGACGCGATGAAGACTGAAGGCGCGCCTAACGGCGCTCCGGTCGCAACCTGGGTCAGCCCGGTC
Source organism: Hyphomicrobiales bacterium (assembly GCA_031418955.1). Lineage (GTDB taxonomy): Bacteria > Pseudomonadota > Alphaproteobacteria > Rhizobiales > Hyphomicrobiaceae. Next base: position 2,911 of record JANOJW010000379.1, read on the forward strand.
ACTCAGCGGAGGTGTCGCATGCTCTACATGTCGAAATGGACTTCCGGGATGCGGCGCGCGAGCACGACTGGCACACCTGGTACCTGGCGCATGTGACGCAGCTGATCCGCAACGTGCCGGGCTTTCGCGCGACGCAGCGGTTCCGCGCTTTGTCGAAGACCCCCTCGCCCTGGCTCGCCATCCACGAAGTGGCGGGTGCGAGCGTTTTCGCAAGCCCCGAGTACGTCGCCAACGGCGGTCCAGCCTCCACCGGCGAATGGAAGGACCGCCACACCAACTGGGTCCGCAACCTGTTCGACGGGCTCGAGGTGATGCCGGCGGTACCGCTCGATGCCCACCTGCTGATGGCCGAGGGCGACGCGCGGCTCCCCGACGGCCTGCCCGTCAACCGTCTGGCCAGCGCCGGCCTCGACCGCACCTCGAAGGGCCGCGCGATCGCCATCGTGCCGGATGGTCGTCTGACCGCGGCGATGTTCGCGCTTGCCAACGTGCGCGTATTCAAGCCGATCACGCCCCAAATCCGCGGATGACCTAACTCCGCGCCTGAACGGCCAGAGTCCTCGCCGGGCCTGCGGATTTACGTCCCGCCCTTCGTCTCCCAGCCGACCTTTGCCGCGCCCTGGTCGAAGAATTTGTTGGGCTTCAGGAACATCGACAGCGCCAGGCAGCCGTTCGGGGAGTAGGCGTTGTGGCGATTGCCCGCCGGTCGCCACACGAAATCACCGGCCTTGGCCTCGCCCTCCTCGTCGGCGAGCGAGCCTTCGAGCACCCACGTCTGCTCGATCTCGACGTGCTCATGGTCGGGCAGCTTGGCGCCCGCCGCGAACTTGAAGAGACCGGTGACAAGGCCCGTCTCCTTGTCCTCGACCAGCACCTTCATCTGCACGCCCGGAAAGCGGGTGTCCTGCCAGGGCAGCTCATCGACCTTCAGATACCGCGACGCGAGCGACGGCAGCTTGCGCTTGAGGAACGGGGTTTCGGCGGGCATGGGAACCTCCAGGATTTTGCTTGCTTGAGCGTTTCACTTGATCCCGCACCTGTCAAATCGGCGGCCGCCGTGACAGATTGCTCGCGCATTGATCAAAGGAAGGATGCGTCCCGTGGCCCGCGACTACCTGAAGACATCGACCGTTCAGATCCAGAAGCGGCGCGCCGACGTCGAGGCGACCGTCCGGCGCATGCTGGACGACATCGCGGCGAACGGCGACGAGGCGATCCGCCGCTACGCGCGCGAGCTCGACTCATGGACGGGCGAGTTCCGCGTCGGCCAGGCCGAGATCGAAGCCAAATCCAAGAGCCTCTCGAAGGTGTTCAAGGAGGACTTCGCGATCTGCCATCGCAACGTGGTCGAGTTCGCCCGGCGCCAGAAGGACAGCATCCAGGCGTTCGAGGTCGAGTTGCATCCCGGAGCCGTGCTCGGGCAGAAGCTGATCCCGGTGTCGGGCGTCGGCTGCTACATCCCAGGCGGCAAGTATCCGCTGATCTCGGCCGCCATCATGAGCGTCGGCACCGCGAAAGTCGCCGGCGTCGGCCGCATCGTGTCGTGCGCCCCGCCGCGCGGTCCCGACGGCATCTACCCGCAGACGCTGTACGCCCAGGTGATGTCCGGCGCCGACGAGGTCTATTGCCTGGGCGGCGTGCAGGCGATGGCCGCCATGGCCTACGGTTGCGTCGGCATGCCCAAGGCCGACATGATCACCGGGCCCGGCAATGCCTTCGTCGCGGAGGCCAAGCGCCAGCTGTTCGGCATCACCGGGATCGACCTTCTCGCGGGCCCGACCGAGATCCTGGTGATCGCCGACGACACCGCCGACCCCTCACTCGTCGCAACCGATCTGCTCGGCCAAGCCGAGCACGGCCCCGACAGCCCGGCGTGGCTGGTCACCACGTCGAGGAAGCTCGGCGAGGCTGTAATCAGGGAAGTCGAGCGCCAGCTCATCGACCTGCCGACCCGCGACAACGCGGGCAAGGCCTGGGCGGACTTTGGCGAGGTCATCATCGTTGGCAGCGACGACGAGGCGATCGCCGTCTCCGACGCGTACGCGCCCGAGCACCTCGAGATCCAGACCGGGCGCGACGACTACTATCTCGAGCGCCTGACGAACTACGGCTCACTGTTCATCGGCGAGGCCTCGACGGTCGCTTACGGCGACAAGGGCGTCGGCACCAACCACACGCTGCCGACGGGCGGTGCGGCGCGCTACACGGGCGGGCTCTCGGTGCACAAGTTCACCAAGGTCGTCACCTACGAGCGGCTGACGCGACGCGCCTCCCGCGAGCTGGCGCCGGTGATTTCGCGGGTGTGCCGCGAGGAAGGCATGATCGGCCATGCCATCACCGGCGAGGTGCGCGAGAAGCGCTACGAGCGGGCGAACTGACCCAACCCTCGCCTGTCCGCTGGCACATAGCGACTATCCTGGTAGTCGGCGTGCGGCTGCGAATGGATGATCGGCACCCGCTCGCGCGGCTTGAAGTAGCACTGCGCCACGACCGTCGTCCCCGCCGCCTCGACCACGATGGATTCGCGGTTGTACCCGTTGGGAAGATGCGTCGATTCGAGCCCGTCGAGTGCGGCGAGCCTGGCATCATCCACCTCCCAGAGCTCGCCGACGATGCGGTGTCCCTGCCCAGGCTCGGGCAGCATGACGGGCGAAAAAAACTGCCCCTGGATGATCATCGGATAGCGCTCGACCGTCAGCCCGTCGGAGACGAATGTGGCGCTGGCCATCGTCGCGTGGTTTGGAAAGCCCCGCTTCAGCG
>JANOJW010000380.1:0-9410 GCA_031418955.1 Hyphomicrobiales bacterium
CTGGGCGGTCAGCGACCAGCCCGAGGTCTGGCAGTGGGTGCGCAGCGACAGCGAGCGGTCGTCCTTGGGCTTGAATTCCGACTGGATCAGCTTGGCCCAGAGCAGGCGGGCGGCCCGCATCTTGGCGATCTCCATGAAGAAGTTCATGCCGATCGCCCAGAAGAACGAGAGCCTGGGCGCGAACTTGTCGATGTCGAGGCCACACTTGACGCCGGCGCGCGCGTACTCGACGCCATCCGCGAGCGTGTAGGCAAGCTCCAGGTCCGCCGTCGCACCCGCCTCCTGCATGTGATAGCCGGAGATCGAGATCGAGTTGAACTTCGGCATGTGCGTCGACGTGTAGGCGAAGATGTCCGAAATGATCCGCATGCTCGGTGCCGGCGGGTAGATGTAGGTGTTGCGGACCATGAACTCCTTGAGGATGTCGTTCTGGATGGTGCCGGAGAGCTTGGCGGCCGGGACGCCCTGCTCCTCGCCAGCGACGATGAAGAGCGCGAGCACGGGGAGCACGGCGCCGTTCATGGTCATCGAGACCGACATGTGCGCGAGGTCGATGCTGTCGAACAAGGTCCGCATGTCGTAGATCGAATCGATCGCCACGCCGGCCATGCCGACGTCGCCGCGGACCCGCGGATGGTCGCTGTCGTAGCCGCGGTGGGTGGCAAGATCGAAGGCGACGGAGAGGCCCTTCTGGCCGGCGGCGATGTTGCGTCGGTAGAAGGCGTTGCTGTCCTCAGCCGTCGAGAAGCCGGCGTACTGGCGGATCGTCCAGGGCTGCGTCACGTACATGGTCGGGTAGGGCCCGCGCACGAACGGCGCGATGCCCGGATAGCCGTCGAGGAAGCCGAGCCCCGCAGTGTCGGCTGGCGTGTAGACGGGCTTGATGGCGATGCCCTCGGGGGTCATCACGGACGCAGTCGCCGGCGGCAATGCCGCGTTCGCCGGCGTGGCCGCAGCGGGCGCATCGAGGGCGATCTTGGTGAAGTCGGGGATCTGGGTCATGGGCTTGTCGTCCGGCGTGTCGGAGAAGTGGCGCGAGCCAGCGCGCAAGTTTCGGCATTGTCTTATCAACGAAATTCGCCGCTATCCACCATCCAGACAGGGCAGCGCTGATGGCGAAAGGCTCGGGATCACGTACCAAGCTCAGTCCAACGATAGATCTCGGCGAGTGGCAGGTCGAGATCGATCGACGCGAGATGCACGCTCCCCGCCTCGATGGTCGTCGGATTCTTCGGCCATGTACCGTCGGCGTCACGCCGCAGCAGATGAGCGGCGACGTTCTCTGATTCCACCACCACGATCTCGGCAACGCTCGGCAGCGTCGCGAACAACGCAACGTTGTTCCAGGTATCTGCGGCGTTGCTCGGCGACAGCACCTCGACGACCACGAGCGGATGCGGGGTCTTGTGCACGTCGAGGCGATGCGGCGTGCAGGTGACCGCGATTTCCGGTATCCGATAGTTCCAGTCGGCTCTGAGATTTGGCTGTACGCCGGGAGCGGCGACGACACGGCAGTCCGCGCGGTTGGCTTTCAGATGACTGCCGATCTCCCGGATGAGATTAGCCTGAATCGTTCCGTGCCCGTCACTCGCCGAATCCTGCGCGCGCACCACGCCCTCGAAAAGCTCGAGGATGCGGCCGGTGCCATCGCCCGGCAGCGCCAGGAACTCGTCGACGGTCATCAAGGGCGGCCGATTGGGCCGGGCGGTCGCGGCCATGTGAGTGTGCTCCAGCTCTCCTACAACGACATGCTAGCACACTTCGGTGCCGGTCGCCTTGCCCTGCGGGCCGTGCAGCGCGGAGGGTACGAAACGTCCTGTGCCGGCTCCCGGACGGGTCGGCCTGTTGCCGGCCGCGAAATGCGGTGCTCGCAGATATTCGCAGATATGTTGCGTTGCACGGCGGGAGCCTGTACTGAGCGGTGCATCACAGGCGGGGTCACGCCGGACGCGCGTGTCAGAGGGAACCGCTTCAGCGTTCTTGTCGCGTCAGGAGCAGGGTCATGACCATCGAGCGTGAGGCCAATCGGCCGGCATTCCCGTTTCCGTTTCCCAACGCGTTTCAATTCCCTTTCCCGATGGCGAACCCTGCGTCCATGCAGCCGTTCATGCAGCCGTTCTGGGCGCTGACGGAGCAGGGCATCGCCCGCACCGAGCCGGTGGCGAAGAGTGTGGTCTCGACGCAGATCGCCGCCATGAGCTTCGCCGGCAGCCGCGCCCGTGCCCAACTCGACCTCGCCGCCAAGCTCGGCGCGTGCCGCACGCCGCAGGCCGTGATGGCGACGACAACCGCTTTCTGGGCCGACGCCGCCCAGCAGTACATGGGGTTTGCCCAGCAGTGCGCGGGCGCCTGGCAAGGGGCCTATGCCTCCTCGCTGGCAGCCATTCCGGCCGGCCCGGTCCGTGACATGCTGACAGTGCCTGACCAGGCCGCCACCAAGACCGACGAGCCCGTGCGGCAACCCGCTGGCGCCAATCGCCGGGCGGCCTGAACGCACGACGCCCCACACACGACGCCCCACACACGACGCCCATGTCAGGCTACGCGTGTCAGGCGGCGCGTTCCTGAGTAACCGTCATCTGGGTCCCCGCGACCGTCGTGCGGCGCATGTCGCGCGGCAGCTTGTCGTCGAACCGGCGCACGCGGTGCATCGTCGTGCGGTTGTCCCAGATCACGAGGTCGGCGGCTGTCCAGCGGTGCACGTAGACGTACGTCGCCTGCGTGGCATGCTCGGCAAGCTCGCGAATGAAGGCGCGCGCCTCAGGGACAGGCCAGCCGACGATGCCGCCGATATGCGACGACAGATACAGCGACTTGACGCCCGTCACCGGGTGCCGGCGCACGAGCTTCTGGCGCACGGGCGTGAACTGCGCCAACTCCTCGGGCGAATACTCGGTGAAGCCGAGCGCGCCGCGCGAATAGAGCTGCGAGTGCTCGGTGACGAGATCCTCGACCAGCGCCTTGTCCTTCGCTGAGAGATCGTCCCAGGCGGCGCGCATGTCGGCGAACTCGGTGTTGCCGCCCTCCGTCGTTACGATGCGGCCCGACAGCAGCGAGTAGGTCGGCGGGATCGCGCGGAAACTGCCGTCGGAATGCCAGAGCTGATTGCCGAGGTTGAACAATCTCCGGCGGTCGTCGCGGGCGAGGATCTTGTTGTCCGTGTCGAGATTGGAGACGTCGACCATCGCTGCCGCCAGCCGGTAGTCGCCCGGTTTCCTGAGGCTGCCGCCGGCCGCACCCTCGAGGTCGCCGAAGTTGCGTGTAAAGGCCATCTGCTGTTCGTCGGTGACTAGCTGGCCCGGGAACACCAGTACCGCATGCTGGTCCATGCCGGCTTCGATTGCGGCGGCGTCGGCGGGAGCAAGGGGCTTGCTCAGATCGACGCCGCCAGCTTCTCCGGCGAAAGCGCCTGCGATGGGACGGATCTTGACGGTCATGATGGGCTCCAGGCGGCTTGCTCACCCCCAGTGTGCCTCGTTCCGCCGCTGGCCGCAAAGCATCTTCGGTAGACCCCGAAGACCTGTCATCCCGCCAGTTCCACTCCACTGCCCGATTAACCAACAGCCGAGGAAATCTGCCCCAAAATGGGACAGATGACTGTACAGCCGCCGCAGGAGCAACCTTAACGATGGAGCCAGGTATGGCAGGTGCAATCCCTCGAATGGCGATCCGGGCAATGGTGGCGCTGGCACTTGTTGCGCCCATGAGCCTGCCAAGCCTGGCGAAGACGCCGGGCGCCACCCACTGCTACGGCAGCGTCTGCCACCGGGTGCTGACGCTCGCCGAGACGCAAGGCCAGATCGGCCGCCCCCGCATCGTGCACGCCTCCCACTACGACGATCCCCGGCGCGACCGCTTCAATCCCTCACTGATCACCTCGTCGGGTGAACTGTTCCGGCCCGGCGAGGCCGACAACGCCGCGAGCCCCAATCTGCCGAATGGCACCCAGATTGCCGTCTACTCGCCGGCGACCCGGCGCGGCGCCATCGTGCGCATCAACAATTCCGGCCCCTACTGGGGCAATCGCACGCTCGATCTGTCGCGTGGTCTGGCCGACAAGCTCGGCTTCGGCAACCAGGGCGTCGCCCGCGTCGTCATCGAGGTGCTGCAGGCGCCGACGGCTAAGGAAGCCAAATGGGCGCGCAATCGCCGTTACAAGCCGCTCCCCGGCTTCGTCGGCCCCGTCGCCGGCATGGACGCCCTGCGCTCGGCCTGGGCGTCGTGCTCGGGCAGCGAGCAGCGCTGGCCGAAGTGCGCGGATAAGCCCGGCAGGCCGCCCGAGCGCGCCCTCCCCACGGCGTCCGTCAATATCGTCGCGGCGGTGGCCGGCACCATGCGTGGCTTTGGATGCGCGGTCCTGGGCGGCGGCAAACGCTGCAGCACCACCCCCGCCGTCAAGCCGGAGCCGAAGGCCGCCCGACGCTCGAATAGCTGAAACCGAGGCGGGCCATCTCGGCCGGCCGGTAGATGTTGCGCAGATCGACCACCACCGGCGCCTTGAGCAGGCGCTTGACACGCGCCAAGTCGAGGGCGCGGAAGGCGTTCCACTCGGTGACGATGACGAGGGCGTCTGCGCCCTCGATACAGGCGTAGGCGTCCGTGCACAATTCGAGCCTGGGCAGCAACGGGCGGGCCTGCTCCATGCCTTCGGGGTCAAAGCCCTTGACGCGGGCCCCGGCGTCCTCGAGCGCTGTGACGATCGCCAGCGAAGGCGCATCCCGCATGTCGTCGGTGTTGGGCTTGAAGGTCAGGCCGAGCACGGCGATGGTCTTGTCGCGCACGCTGCCGCCGCAGGCCGCGATCACCTTGCGCGCCATGCCGCGCTTCCGCTGGTCGTTGACGGACGCCACCGTCTCGAGAATGCGCAACGGCACGCCGTAGTCCTGCGCCGTCTTGACCAGCGCCAGCGTGTCCTTCGGGAAGCAGGAGCCGCCGTAGCCCGGCCCCGCGTGCAGGAATTTGCCGCCGATGCGGTTGTCGAGGCCGATGCCGCGCGCCACCTCCTGAACGTCGGCGCCGACCTGCTCGCACAGATCCGCCACCTCGTTGATGAAGGTGATCTTGGTCGCAAGGAACGCGTTCGCCGCGTACTTGATGACCTCGGAGGTGCGCCGCGAGGTGAACAGCAGCGGCGGCTGGTTGAGGTAGAGGGGCCGGTAGACCTCGGTCATCACATCGCGGGTGCGCTGATCCTCGGTGCCGATCACGATGCGGTCGGGCCGCTTGAAGTCCTCGATGGCCGAGCCTTCGCGCAGGAACTCGGGGTTGGAGGCGACGGTGAGCGCGAGGTCGGGCCGCGTTTTCCTGACCACGCGCTCGACCTCGTCGCCGGTGCCGACTGGGACCGTCGATTTGGTGGCGACCACCAGCGGGCTGTTGGCGGCCATCGCGACGTCGCGGGCGGCCTCGTAGACGTAGGTGAGGTCGGCGTGGCCGTCACCCCGACGCGACGGCGTGCCGACGGCGAGGAACACCACCTCGGCACCGTCCATGTGGCGTTTCAGGTCCGTGGTGAAGACGAGCCGGCCCGACTCCCGGTTGCTTGAGACCAGCGCCTCGAGCCCCGGTTCGAAGATCGGGATACGGCCAGCGTTCAAACTCGCGATCTTGGCCGCGTCCTTGTCGACGCAGACCACGTCATGGCCAAAATCGGCAAAGCAGGCACCCGAGACGAGGCCTACATAGCCCGACCCGATGACGACGATCCGCATGACGGCGCTCCTGCCCGGTTCGATCAGCCTTCGATGTGCTTATAGCGCATCCCGCTCTCGGCGAATGCGATGCTGCACCGATTGCAAGGCGGGAAGCCTGCGACCGGATGAGTTGTAAGGCGCAACTCGTAGAATTGGCCTGGAGAGGCCTGGGGTGCGCGGCACGCACGGTCCTAGCCCCCTAGCCGCAGTGCGCTGCAGGCTGCCACAGAGCAACCTACCGGCCATAGCGTCGAAACCAGCGAGAGGGTCGACCCCACCTCATCACCGTGGCGCCGAGACGGGAACAAACGGAGAAACTAGAGCTCAGGCGGCTTGCGTCTCAGCCTTGAGCTTCTGGACTTCGCGCTTGAGCCTCAGGCAACGAAGCGACAGCTCTTCGGCGCGTGCCTTGACCAGGTAGGTGTCGAGGCCGCCGCGGTGCTCGACCGACTTCAGGGCGTGCGCGCTGATGCGGAGTTGAACGCTGCGCTTCAAGGCGTCGCTGATCAGCGTCACCCGGCACAGGTTGGGGCGGAACGTGCGCTTGGTCTTGTTCTCGGCATGGCTGCGCCGCTGGCCGGCCATCGGTAGCTTGCCGGTGAGTTCACAACGCCTGGTCATCGTCGATCTCCTGAACGGGACGTGGCGCCGGCCTCGATCGCGGCGCCCGGGCGATCCCGGCAGCTCGATGATCATGACGGCGCTCGAAATGAACGTGCCCGAGGTCTCGCGACCCCGGGCCGGACGGCCTCTCTATAGGGGGCGGTGTTCGGCAGCGTCAAGCGACAACTGGGGGTTGACGTAAAGCCTTGGCAGTGAAGCCACGCCTGCCGCCAAATCGCTCCGGGCGGCCGTGTGGCCGGCTTGTGCCGTCGGGGAAGGGCTCGTAACCCTCGCGTATTGAACAGCCCATGGAGACGGACATGCGCGCAACGATGAAACTTCTCGGCCTCGCTGCCGCCGCAGGCACCCTGGCTCTGGTTCCAGCCACGGGCGCACTGGCCCAAGAGAAGGGTACCCAAGAAAAGGGAGCGAAGAAGGCCGCCACCAAGACCGCCGCCAATTGCGCGCCCAAGCGCGGCCGCGGCTGGGCGCCGACCGAGGGCATGGCCCGCTTCCAGGCCTGGGAGATCGTGGCGCAGACCACCGGCAACTGGCCGATCATGTCCGATACGTTCCGGAACGAGCGCTACAAGTGCCAGCAGGAAGGCCTGCAATGGCGCTGCGACAGCTGGATCGACGTCTGCAAGAAGTGAGGGGGGGCCACGGCTCGCTGCCGGTGACTGTAACCCATGGGTTACTTATTGGCATTGTAACCTACAAGTTACTCTTGCATTTTGTAACCCGCGAGTTACAATGCAGGGATGACGCCGAAAGGTTACACCGCCGGCCGGCCGATCCATTTGCGCCGGGCCGATGACATCGCCGGCCTCATCAGGTCGCGACGCGAGGCTCTGGGCTTGTCACAGCAAGCCCTCGCGGACCGCCTCACGGTATCGCGCAAATGGGTCAATGAGATCGAGCAAGGCAACTCGAACGCCAAGCTCGGCCTCGTATTGCGCGCGCTGAATGAGCTGGGCATCGATCTCTTCGGTCAGAGCGCGACGACGGCCGAGCCGCGCTCAACTCCCGAACCCGTCGATGAGATTGATATCGACTCCATTGCCGACATGAACCTCCCGACCAAGCGAGGGAGGCGATGACGACCAAAGAACTGACCGTTCTCATCAACGATCAGGTGATCGGTCAACTCACTCAGGGCAATAGCGGCCGCTTCGAGTTCAGCTACACGGACGATTGGCTCGCCAATCCGTCAGCGATTCCCCTGTCGCTGTCGATGCCGCTGTCGAACCCCCATCACGCCGATGACGCCATTCGCCCTTACATGTGGGGCCTGCTCCCAGACAGTGAGGCAACGCTCTGCGCATGGGGCGCTCGGTTCGGTGCCAGCCCGCGAAACCCTTTCGCACTGCTCACCCATGTTGGTGAAGACTTGCAAGGCGCTGTGCAGATGGTGCCGCCCGAGCGGCTTTCCTCTCTCCGCCAGCGCGAAGGCATCACCCGCCTCGGTAGCGAGACACTGGCTGAACGATTCCGCGACCTCATGCGGCAGCCCGGATCGACCCAGTTCACGCCGGGAGGTGCCCAATTCAGTCTGGCCGGTGCTCAGCCGAAAAAGGCCCTCTACCTCGTCAGGGGCCGCTGGTATGAGCCGCGTGGCCGGACACCCTCGACCCACATCCTGAAGCCACCCATCCCCAACCTCGCCGGACAGGTTGAGAATGAAGCCTTTTGTCTCCGCTTGGCGCCTCAACTTGGACTCCCGGCGCCGCCCATTTGGATCGAACGGTTCGATGACCTGCCAATCGTCGTCATCGAGCGCTACGACCGCGTCCGCATGGACGGCCGGCGCAAATTGTCCCTCGATCAATCGGGTGGGGAGGTCCGCCGCGTCCATCAGGAGGATTGCTGTCAGGCGCTGAAGGTGATGCCGCAGGTGAAATATCAAAGCGAAGGCGGGCCAGGCATTAAAGACATCATGGCTCTACTATCGGGGTCCGCGAAGCCGTCCGACGATCGCGACCGCTTCATGCGAGCCCAGGCCTACAACTTCGTCATCGGCGGGTCGGACGCCCATGGCAAGAACCACGGTCTTCTGCTCGCCACTCGTGGCCGCTTCCGTCTTGCACCACTCTATGACGTCATCAGTATCCTTCCATACGCGTCGACCCGCAAAGACGCCAAGCTCGCCATGTCCATCGACCGGCGATACCGGTTGGATGAAATCGCTCCCCGTCACTGGGAGGCACAGGCCCGTGCATCGAACTACAGTCCCGACCGCGCAACAGCTCATATCCGGGACATCATTGCGCGCTTGCCAGACGAAGCGAACTCACTCTGCGGCGTATTCAAGGCGGAGGGGATGCACTCAGCCGATCTCGATCGGCTCATTTCCCTGATGATTGATCGTTGCCGCGCGCTCGCGGGCGTCTACGGAAGCGCAACAATGGCACCGACCGATATGAGGCCTCCCGGACTATAGCCCGCATCACTTTTTCCCGCGCAGGCGCTGCCAGAGTGAGCGCTTCTCAGGGGTCGCTGTCGCCTCGTCGCCGCCGACCTCGCGCACGAACGCGCCGAAGAAGTCGTCGGCGAGCTTCTTGGAGGTCGCCTGGATCAGCCGGCCGCCGAGTGTGGCGAGCTTGCCGCCGACCTCGGCCTTTGCCGTGTAGACAAGGTCCGTCCCGCCACCCTCGACGTCGGTCAGTTCGACATGGGCGCGACCCTTGGCGAAGCCCGCAGCCCCGCCCTGACCCTGGCCGACGATGACGTAGCTCTTCGGCGGCACCAGATCCTCGAGCGTCACGTTGCCCGTGAACGTCGCCGAGATCGGGCCGATCTTCAGCGCCACCTTGGCGGCCATCTCGGTCGGCGAGCGCTGCTCGAGCTCCCGGCAGCCGGGAATGCAGCGCGCCAGCACGTCTGGATCATTGAGTGCGGCCCACACGAGGTCGCGCGGAGCAGCGATGCGATAGCGGCCGGTGATGTCCATAGTTCCTCCCTCTCCCCGTCGTCCATGCGGAGCATGGCTGCGCCATGACGCACTTGACGGGGAGAGGGTCGGGGTGAGGGGCGGCAGCACGACGTGCGCCAAACCTCATGCCGACCCTTGTATCGAGAAACTGAGCAAGCGGCAGTGTTGTCGGTTGTCGCCGC
>JANOJW010000381.1:0-1836 GCA_031418955.1 Hyphomicrobiales bacterium
TGTCTGGGCGATGAGCAAAACATTCCGCGCCTGGAAGATCGATCAGCCGCTGTTCCTGCCGCCGACGGTGCAGGACTTCGTGGCCGAGAACCACATCGCCCGCTTCGTGCTGGGGCTGGTCAGGGATTATCTCGACCTCGCGTAACAGGGGCAAAACACCGGGCGGTTGGGCTTTATCGAGAGCGGATGAGGTCGGGCAGCAGCGGCACGCTGACGGCGCCGTTCACGCCGAGGCGTGCGCCGAGATAGTCCCAGAACCGGATCGCCTGCTTGTTGCAGGTTTTCATCAGGCCGAGGAAGGCGTCGCGGCAGTCGCGGCCGGCGTCCGAGCGGGTGCCGCCGGAAACCTTGCGCCGGGTGACGTGAGTGCGGATGTCGTTCTCCGAGCCGTTGGTGTGCAACGGCACGTCGGGTCGATCCAGCACCATCAGCAGATCGGCCTTGTTGGCATGGTGCCGCCGGAGCAGCCGGTCGAGCGTCGCGAAGCCGGTGGTGGTTTTGAAGATGGCGTCGAAACGCTCGTTCAACTCCGCCTTGGCAGCGCACGTCGGGGCACGGGCGTAGGCTTTCAGATCGGCGTAGAACGTCCAGATGCGGTCCCGGATCGCTTCCTTGACGACCTGCCGATCGGCGGTGAAGGCGTCGAGCTTGTGCACCAGCCGTTCCGCATGCACCCAGCACAGCGCATGATCGCCGACATCGAACTGGCCGGCGCCGTCCGAGACAATCACCGTGCCGCGTAGCAGGCCTTGCGCAGCGAGCGAGCCCCACAACGCGCCTTCGGTGGCGATGCGCACCGGATCGGGATGCACGGCGAGCGCGGTGATGCCGAGGGCTTCCAGGTGCGCCGACCACGCCGCCCGGTCGGCGAAGCGTTTGTCGGCGTGGGCCGAGAGCAAGCCGATCACGGCTCCCGACAGATTGCGCTCGCGCATGTAGGCGAGGCCGGCGGCGTTGATCACGTGCGCGGTGTCGCCGGCGTTGAGCAGCTCCAGGAAGTTCAACCGGCTCTTTGAGCCCGTGGTCGAGAACGACGTGAACTGGTCGTTGCCGATCTGCGTGCACATGCCGTTCTTCGCCTTGTGCCTTGCCCCGGTGTCATCGACGGTGATCCAAGGCGCGGTTTCGAGGCCCGTGCGCAGGACATCGCGGGCCTCGTCGAGAAAGGCGTCCTGGCCGTCGATCAGCAGTCGCACGAGCTGGCGCTTGGAGACGCTGACGCCCAGATCGGCCAGCAGCGCGAGCAAACGCGGCATGGTGGTCTGGCCCTGATGGTATTGAGCGAGCACGAAGCGTTTGAGCGCGGGCCCGAAATGGCTGCTGACACCGGCCGGCAGCGGCGCCACGACGGTCTCGCCGGAGGCGAGCTGCCAGCGCTCACGCCGATAGAGCACCGTCGTCGACTGCACAATCAGGTCCTGGACGATGAACTCCTCGTAGCCCTTGAAGCGGGCTTCAGCGGGAATGTTCTCGCACCTGACGACCTTGGTCTCGGTGATGGCGAGCTTCGATCGCTTGGACCCGCGCCGGCCGATCTTGCGCTGGCCTTTGGTCGTCGCCCCAGGCTGTGTCGCCTTCTCCATGCCGCTGGGCTTGATTGCGGGGCGCCCCTTCAAGCCCTTCAGCCGCGCGATCTCGTCACGCAGCTCCGCGTTCTCTGCCTTGAGCCGGGCGTTGTCCTCCAGAACCTGCACGAGCAACGACTTCAGCTCTTCGAGGCCAAGCCCATCGACGTTGCGGGGTGATCCGGCCATGGCGACAGCGACTCGCACAGTTCGAGCCGCGTGTGAATCCCCGACGGCAATCAATCCCCGCCCGGCCTTTTGCCCCTGTTAC
>JANOJW010000382.1:0-6031 GCA_031418955.1 Hyphomicrobiales bacterium
CCGGATGTCGGCCCATCGCAAGCGCATCCTCGCACACCGGGGCCGACGTACGGAAGCCTACACAATAGCGCTCCTGTTGAAGTCTCGCGTCCGCTTTTGAGCAGAACGCCGACACTTGCTGTGAGTGACGTCGACATGCGCAACAGTGTGCGGGGCCTGACGACCCGTCAGCGGCAAATCATGGAATTGGTTGTCGGCGGGCAGCCGAGCAAAAATATTGCTGCTGACCTCGGCATCAGCAGACGTACTGTCGAGAACCATCGTGCTTCAATCATGAGAAAAACCGGCTCAACATCCATACCGGCGTTGGTGCGTTTATCGATCGGCACCGTGGAGGGCGACGTGAAGAAGCCGTTGCCCTGAGTAGATTCCGAGCCTTCTCCACTCAGCATCGGATCCGCTAGCAGTAAATGCCCAGAGTGGGGGCTGGGCCTTTGAAGCCCGCCTCCCAATCGACGAACTCGAAGGAACACACAATGAAACGCATCCTCATGTCCGTCGCTGCTGTGATGATCACCGGCAGCGTCCTTGCCCAGCAACCCGCCCCAATGCCTGGCCCAATGCCCGGAATGGACATGAAGGGCATGGACATGAAAATGATGATGCCCGGTGCCAACGATACCCCATCGACCAAGGCGTTCAAGATGGCAATGATGCAGGCAATGCATACGATGCCCGCCTTTTCGGGTGACGCCGATGTCGATTTCATGAAGCATATGCGTCATCATCATCAAGCCGCGATCGACATGGCCAAAGTGGTCCTCGCCAACGGCAAAGACGCCGACGCAAGGAAGCTGGCTCAGGACATCATCACCGCCCAGGAGAAGGAGATCGCGACGATCGACGCCTGGCTCAAGAAGAAGGTTTGATCGAGTCCTCTATTCCTGTACTCGGATAGTAGTACGTCGCGTCCCGCGAGGGGTTGCTATGACCAATCATCGACCCCCTCCCACGCTTGATCGGCGGACCTTTCTCAAGTCATCCGCTGGTCTGGGCGGTGCGCTGCTCGTCGGAGCACCCTGGACACCCGCCTGGGGAGCAACTCCGATGCTCACCGTCGCCTCACGTACGATCGAGGTGAAAAAGAAGGCGGCCAAGGTTTTCAGTGTTCTGGGACCCAACGGCAAGCCCGGGATCATGGCGCAGGAGGGCGGTCGGTTCGCCGGCGCTCTCTTGAATGCCTCGGGCGAGCCGTTGCAAATGCATTGGCATGGGCAAATCAAAGCGCCCGCCGACCAGGACCGTGCGCGTCCCGGCGGCGGGATGTTGGGCCCTGGACAAACCGACATCCACGATTTCGAGCTGACGCCCGGCACGCATTGGATGCACGCGCATCAGCTCAGCGAGCAGCAACTTCTGGCGGCACCCATGGTCGCCCGCGAAAAGGACGCTGGTGACGTTCAGGACGTGGTCGTGATGCTGCACGACTTCGCCTTCCGCTCACCGCAAGAAATCCTGGCCGAGCTTGGCGGTAGTAGTGCGCATGGCGGCCATGGCTCCGGCAGCGGCAGTAAGCCCACGGCTAAAGGTCCAGCCATGAGCATGACGCATGCCAACGATGTCCGCTATGATGCCTTTCTCGCCAATGACCGGACACTCGATGATCCAGAAGTTGTCGGAATTGAAAGAAGCAGTCGCGTCCGGTTGCGCATCATCAACGGGGGCACCGCGACGGCCTTCTTCATCACGACGCCGGGACTGAAATCCCGCTGCATCGCTGTCGACGGATCGCCCTGCCAGCCTGCTGAACAGACTGCCTATCCACTTGCGCCTGGCCAGCGCATCGATCTGCTCGTCGAGATCCCACAGCAAGGCGGCGCGTTTCCGATCCTGGCCCAAGTCGAGGCCGAGCGATTCGTCACCGGCATCGTGCTCGCCACGGCCGGGGCGTCGGTGAAGAAGCTCACGGCCTTATCCGAAACGCCGCAAGGCATGGTCGGTCTCGGATTCGAATCGCAGTTGCTTGCGACGCGCCCTCTGGCGACGAAACAGCCGGACAAAGCCTTCACGCTCAATCTGGGCGAAGGGCCCGGGTATCGCTGGATGATCAACAACCGCGTCCACGGCGAGCATCTGCCTTTCGATGTCCGTCAGGGCGAGCGGATCGAGATGACGTTCGTCAATCCGACAACGATGATGCATCCCATGCATTTGCACGGCCACCACTTTCAAGTCGTGGCTGTGGGCGCACGACGGCTTGCCGGCGCAATGCGCGATACGATCATCGTCCCACCCAACGCTCCCGTCACGATCGCCTTCGATGCCAACCACAAAGGCGCGTGGTTCCTGCACTGCCACCACCTCTATCACATGGCTAGCGGCATGATGACTGAGGTCAGGGTCGGCTGAACCGGCAGTGGTGCCGCAAACGCAGTGTTCACCAAAAGGACGAACACATGACTATTCGGACTTTTCTCGGATCAACGACAGGACTTGTGGCGTGCCTCGCGCTCGCTGCCGTTGGTGGCTGGCTGCTGTGGTCGCATACGGGTCATGTCCTTTGGGCGCTCCCGTTTCTTCTTTTGCTCGCGTGCCCGCTCATGCACCTAATGCATCGTGGGCACGCCCGGCATGGGGCCGAGCATGGCAAAAACACGAACCACCCAATCGACCATACGCCCCGTGAGTAGCTTTGGATTCATGGCTCCTTATTAGGCGACGCCGACTCGACGAAGAACGGAGCACCAAAATGACGGCAAGAAACGGGTTACTTCCTGACGGGCCCCGCCGGCTCGCAATGGCACGGTGGGAACGGTGGGACAATGAAGGTAGAGCGGGACCCAATGGACCACAGGAGGGATCGACCGCGGACGACGGGCCCCAACGATGATCCCCCGATCACCAGTGCCGAACTCGCGCAGCTTCGCGTTCGTGTGATCGCACTGGAAAACTTGGTGATCACATTGCTCGTGGAGACGTCCCAACGACAGCTGATCCTCGCCCGTGAAATGGCGGCTTACATCTCGCCGAGACCCGGCGCCACGCACCACCACTGACACTTCGCGCCGCAGCCCAGATGGTCAATCTGGTCGAGCGCGCTGATCATTTTCGGGTCACGAGACCCGTCCCAGTTCCTTGAAAGGCCCGATACAATGGTCAATACAATTCTGGCCGCCAAAAGTGCAGCGACCGCGCGCGAGCCGGATTCCGATCTGCCGTCTCATCACGCGCCGAAAGGCTTCTCTGATCGATTTGCTCTTGGCTTCACCAAGCTACTGCGCTTTTGTGCCGACACGTTCTTTGCCAAGCGTTACGGCCACCGCGCCATCGTGCTCGAAACGGTGGCGGCCGTTCCCGGCATGGTTGGCGCCATGCTGACGCATTTCAGATGTCTGCGGCGGATGATCGATGATGAAGGATGGATCAGGACGCTGTTGGAGGAAGCTGAGAATGAGCGGATGCATCTCATGACATTCATCGAGATCGCCAAACCGTCGCTTTTCGAGAGGATGGTGATCCTCACTGTGCAGTGGTTATTCTTTGTCGGCTTTTTCCTGCTCTATCTCGTCTCGGCGCGTACAGCGCATCGCGTCGTCGGTTACTTCGAGGAAGAGGCCGTCATCAGTTACACGATGTACCTTCTGGAAATCGACGAAGGGCGTTCGCCCAATGTGCCAGCTCCCGCGATAGCGAAGCACTATTGGAAGCTCGCCGACGATGCGACCTTGCGGGACGTCGTCCTCGTCGTTCGCGCCGACGAAGCACATCACCGCGACGTCAATCACGGATTTGCGAGCCAACTCGCCGGCATCCCTGCTGATCAGGCTACAGTAGCGCCGTACCCGAAACATGCTGACGACCCACGGATGGTTCAGTGACTATCGAACTCGGACTTGGAATTCAAACGTGAGTCAAAATGCCATAACGAATTGGCCAAGTAAAAAATTCAGCCAAACGCTATTCGAAACGTGCCGCTTGCGATGGCCAATGGAGTGAAGCAGATGAATGACAACGCTAATCTGAACCTCGCCAAACGACAAGTGGCAGCCATCAAAGGATTTTACATCCACCTCGCCGTTTTCGTATTGGTGATGGGCATCCTGCTCGCAATCGATGCGACCACAGGTCCGGGTTGGTGGGTGCAATGGCCACTGCTCGGCTGGGGTGCTGGCTTGCTCGCTCATGCCTTCGTCGTCTTTGGCCAATCACCAAGCATGGTTGCGAATTGGGAGGCGAGAAAAGTAGAGGCCGTGAAGCGCCGCCTAGACGAGCGCGCTTCGGCATCCTTGAAACGTCCTGCAGAATGACCGACTCGGCAAGCAAAGCGGACCAACACCTGTCCGGTGGACATCCGCAGGGGCCCCATTCGGCCACCCCCGGCACTGATGTAAATTCAGCTCAACGCGTGAAAGATCCCGTCTGCGGCATGGACGTGGACCCGCAGACGGCTAAACACGAAGCAGAGCACGGCGGTAAGACCTATTACTTTTGCGCGGCCGGTTGCCGGACCAAGTTCATGGCACAGCCGCTGATGTACCTAGAACACGGTTCGGCTTCCGCAGCGCCGGTCGTGGTGCCAGAGGGCGGGATCTATACATGTCCCATGCACCCGGAAATCCGGCAGGCCGGGCCTGGCTCTTGCCCCATCTGCGGCATGGCGTTGGAGCCCGAGACCGTATCGGCTGAGACGGGCCCCAATCCTGAACTCGCCGATATGACGCGACGGTTCTGGATCGGGCTCGCCTTGACGATTCCCGTGTTCGCCCTCGAAATGGGCGGACACCTGACCGGGCTGCATCAATGGTTGGGACAGCAGACCTCGAATTGGGCTCAGCTCTTGCTAGCGACACCAGTAGTGCTTTGGGCGGGGTGGCCGTTCTTTGAGCGGGGCTGGGCCTCGCTCAAATCGCGCAGCCTTAACATGTTCACGCTGATCGCCATGGGCACCGGCGTCGCCTGGATTTACAGCATTGTCGGAACTTTATTTCCCGCCCTCTTCCCGGCGACCTTGCGGGGGCCAGGTGGCGCGGTGCCGGTGTATTTCGAGGCGGCCGCTGTCATCACAGCGCTGGTGCTACTCGGACAAGTACTGGAGTTAAAAGCTCGCGAACAAACCAGCGGCGCCATCAAAGCGTTGCTCAACTTGGCGCCCAAGCGCGCAACCCGCGTCAAAGCCGACGGCGGTGACGAGGACGTAACCCTGGATGCAGTCGTTGTCGGCGATCGGCTGCGGGTTCGGCCAGGGGAAGCCGTGCCGGTCGACGGTGCCGTGCTCGATGGGCGCAGCTCGCTCGATGAGTCCATGGTCACGGGCGAATCCATGCCGGTGACAAAGGAGGTTGGCGGACACGTCATCGGCGGCACCATGAACCAGACCGGCAGCTTCGTCATGCGCGCCGACAAGGTCGGGGCTGAGACGATGCTCGCCAAGATCGTGCAGATGGTCGCGCAAGCGCAGCGGAGCCGGGCGCCCATTCAGCGCCTCGCCGATCATGTCTCGGGCTGGTTCGTGCCGCTCGTCATTGCAGTGGCGGTCGCTGCCTTTATCGCCTGGTCGATCTGGGGACCAGAACCGCGTCTGACGTTCGGTCTGATCGCGGCGGTCTCCGTACTCATCATCGCCTGCCCCTGCGCCTTGGGGCTGGCAACGCCGATGTCGATCATGGTCGGCGTCGGGCGGGGGGCCGAGACCGGCGTTCTCATCAAGAGCGCGGAGGCACTGGAGCGGCTCGAGAAAGTCGACACCATCGTCGTCGACAAGACCGGAACGTTGACCGAGGGCCGGCCGTCGGTCGTGGCCGTGAAGACGTTGACTGGCGCCGACGGCAATGACCTCCTGCGTCTCGCGGCAAGTGTGGAGCGGGCGAGCCAGCATCCACTCGGCGCCGCAATCGTGCGGGCAGCAGGCGAGCGCAAGCTCGACCTTGTGGCCGTCTCTGATTTCGATGCCCCGATCGGCAAGGGCGTGACTGGCGTCGCTGAGGGCAGAAATGTCGTGATCGGCAATCGGCGCATCATGACCGAGGCCGGCATGTCTACGGCGCTCCTTGACGCCGAGGCTGAAACTTTGCGGCGCGACGGCGGCACGGCC
>JANOJW010000383.1:0-9713 GCA_031418955.1 Hyphomicrobiales bacterium
CTTCCTCGAGCCCTTCCGCATTGATGGTCTGGTCGGCGGTGACGTGCGCGATCGCCTGCAGGCGGTTGCGAAAGCCGGCCGCGCGCTCGAACTCGAGCTTCTCGGACGCTTCCAGCATCTGTGTCTTGAGGTCGTTGCGGACCGCCTGACTCTCGCCGCGCAGGAACGCGCACGCCTCGTCGGCGAGTTTCGCGTAGTCGGCGATCGCGATCTCGCCGGTGCAGGGGGCCGAGCAGCGCTTGATCTGGAAGAGCAGGCAGGGGCGCGTGCGGCTCTCGTAGACGCTGTCGGAGCAGGTGCGCAGCAGGAACGCGCGCTGCAGCGTGTTGACGGCGCGGTTGACGGCGCCGGCCGACGCGAACGGGCCGAAGAAGTCTCCCTTCACGTTGCGCGCGCCGCGGTGCTTCAGGATCTGCGGCGCTGCCGTGTCGCGGCGAATGAGAATGTAGGGGAACGACTTGTCGTCGCGCAGCAGTACGTTGAAGCGCGGACGGAAGCGCTTGATGAGGTTCGCCTCGAGCAGCAGCGCCTCGGCCTCGGTGCGCACCGTGACGAACTCCATCGACGCGGTGACCTGGATCATGCGCGCGATGCGGTTGGTGTGGCCGCCGAGCCGCGCGTAGTTCGACACCCGCGCCTTCAGGCTGCGGGCCTTGCCGACGTAGATCACCGCGCCCTCGACGTCGAGCATGCGGTAGACGCCGGGGGAGCCGGGCAGCGACTTGAGATAGCCGGCGATGACGTCGGGTCCGGTCCGGCGCGGCGCGGGGACGGTTGCCGCCTCCGACGCGGGCGTGCCGGTCGCCGCGGGTTCGGGTGTCTCGCTCATGGGGTCTTCTTGCGCCGGACGCGACGCCGGTCAAGCGGGCGGGCGTCAGGCGAATGCCTGTTGATGTGGGCGAGGAGCGGGCGCGCCGGGGCCCGACGAGTCTGGATGACTTGCGTCCTGAGTAGTTTCCGAGTCTGTCGTGACGGTGCGTGATATGCTTGAAAAGAAGTGCCTGCTGAGATCCCCTCCCAGCCGGCTTCATTGGCGGTGCGTCCCTCCCCCCTGTAGGATGCACCAACTTCCGCTCGCGGACAGCAGCCAATGTCGCGACCTCGGATCATCCCCCCGATCCGAGGTCGCCACCTCTCTTTTACTCCAAACACCCCAGGAGGCTCCCATGCCTGTCGCAATACGCATGGAGGCCGCCGAACATCGCGAAGGCGCGGCCACGGCGCACAAGGCTCCTGACCGACAAATGGAACCACTGCAATGAGCGAGAACAGGCTCGAACAAGCCAAGCCGCCGTCAGATCGCCAGTTGGCGCTCGAGCGTTGGGATGACGAGGGTGGCGCTGGTCCCGACGGCCCGCAAGAACGGTCTCAGATCAACCTGGCCAAAGCCGATGGTGGCGCATCGGTCGAGATGGAAATTGCAAGACTGCGCGTTCGCGTCATAGCACTGGAAAATCTGATCATTGCTCTATTGGCCGAAGCGTCGCCGCGTCAACTTGGATTGATCCGCGACATGGCCGTGTTCATAACGCCTCGCCCCGGCACGACGCCCCATCCCCTCACGACCCAAGCAGCCCGCCAAATGGTCAGCCTTGTCGAACGGTCTGGCCACTTCCGTCAGGCTGGCCATGACGTTGGATAGTGTGGAGTGCAGCGACAATTGGAGCGCTCAGCCGCCGGAGCAGTGCGCGCTGCTCATTCGGCGGCGTCGGGCCACCCGTCGGTCCTGCGCGCGTTGGCGGTGTCGGGCGCGCGCGTGACTCGGGCGCGCTGGCCGCGGATGCTCGAAGAGCCCGTCACCGGATCGTAGGGGCCCGAATAGGAGAGCGCGGCGTTGATGTTGACGTCGAGAACGCCGTGATCGGGCGCCGGCTCCTCGGGCAGCCACCAGCCCATGCCGGTCGAGACGACAGGCTCGGGCGTCGTGTCGGTGAGCTTGAGGCGCAGCCGTGCGGAGCCTGTGACGCCGGGTGTCTCGAGGATCACCCAGTCGCCGTCGGCGAGGCCCTGTGCTGCGGCGGTGGCGGGATGCATGAGCAGGCGCGGGTCGGGCGAGACCTTGCGCGCCCAGGCCTGCTCGCGAAAGCGCGAGTGGTGATAGCTCTTCTCGCGGTCGCCGGTGATCAGCTCCAGCGGGAAGGCGTCGGCGCGTTCGGGCACGGTCGCGATCGGCGTCGGCTCCCACGCCGGTAGCGAATCGAGCCCGTGCTTTTCCAAGCGCGACGCGGCGAGTTCGAGCTTGCCCGACGGCGTCGGGAACGGTTGGCGCTCGACGTCGCCGTGCGCGAATGCGGGTCGCGCCCAGCCCTTCGCCTCGAGCTCGGCGAAGGTGATGCCGCTGTCGCCGAGCAGGAATTCGTTGAACGCGCGCTGGCTGCGCCACGGGATCAGGTTTTTGGTGATTGCCTGCCGGGCTGCCATGCGATCGAGCAGCGGCACGGCAATGTCGATCTCGGTGCGCGCTTCGCCCTTGGGCGGCACGGCGGCGCGCGCCATCAGGACGATCTGACCGATCCCCTGATACGATACCTCCTCTTCCTCGAGCGAGGTCGTCTTCGGCAGCACGATGTCGGCGAGCTCGGCCGTCGGCGTCATCAGGTGCGTGGCGGCGACGACGAAATCGAGCGAACGCAGCGCCTCGATGGTGCGGCGCGTATCGGGGTAGGTCAGCAGGATGTTGACGCCCGAGATGTAGGCGGCGCGCACCGGCTGCGGCTTCCCGCTCAGCATCGCGTCGATGACGGTCGGGTTGTGGCAGGCCGTCTGCCAGCCTTCGGGGCCGGCCCACAGGGGATACCGGTCCGCGCCGATGGTCTGTCTCTCCACCTCGAGCGGCAGGCGGAACTGCGGCCGGTGCAGCAGCTCGATATAGTTCGAGAAGCCCTTGGGCTTCTTGTTGCGCAGGTTGCCGCCGCGCCGGTCGACGTTGCCGCTGATGGCGACGAGGCAGTGGTAGGCGCGGAACGCCTGCACGCCGCCCGCGAACGCATCGATGCCGTGGCCCGACAGGAACGTCGAGGGCCCGTCGGCATACATGCGGGCGGCGGCGATGATGTCGGACGCCGGCACGCCGGTGATGCGTTGGGCCTCCTCCGGCGTGTACGCGGCGGCGCGCTGCGACAGTTCCTCGAACCCGATCGTCCAGTGCTCGACGAACGCGGCGTCGCAAAGCTTTTCGGCGATCATCACGTTGATCATGGCCAGCGCCAGCGCTGCATCGGTGCCGATCTTGGGGCGCAGCCACAGGTCGGCCATGTCGCAGGCCGGCGTGCGCTTGGGATCGACGACGATGACGCGGGCCCCGCGTTTGCGCGCAGCCTTGAGGTCCGCCCACTGGACGGGATCGGCAACCGCCAGATTGCGCCCGACGATCAATGCGCAGGCCGTGTGCTCGACGTCGCCGCCGTTGTCGATGTCGAGGCCGGTGACGCGCGCCGACACCGCCCGGCAGCCGCCGCACAGATCCTGGTTGATCATCCAGTTGGGCGAACCGATCGAGCGGAGCATCAGGGCCGTGATCAGGCTGCGCGAGAAATTGGCGCCGCTGGTCGCCCCGACGATCGCCTCGGGGCCATGCGCGCGGCGCACCGCGGCGTAGCGGTCGGCCATCTCGTCGAGCGCATCGTCCCAGCTGATGCGCTGCCAGCTCCCTGAGCCGCGCGGGCCCGTCCGGCGCATCGGGTGCAGCAGCCGGTCCTTGTGATCGCGCAAGCCCGGCCCGCCGCGGATACCCTTCACGCAATAGTTGCCGCGCGAGTAGGGGTTGGCCTTGTCGGGCGCGATGCCGGTGATCTGACCGTCCTTCACCGTGACGAGCCCGCCGCAGTTGACCGAGCACTCCCAGCACGCGCTCGGGAACGTGCCGTCGGGATAGCGGGAAGTTTCGGTGGTCGTCATGGGCGGCTCCTGTGGCTCAGCCGTCATTCACCATAGACGGCGAATCCGGGGCCCGCTTCATCAAGTTGCCACGAGTTGGCCTTCAGTATCCAGCGCTGCGTCGAAAAACGGAGATTTGCCGTGAAGCGCCTGATGACCGCCGTGGTGATCGCCCTGATCTTGCCCTCCGCTGTGCTGATGTCGCAGCCGCGACAGCCGCCGGCCAACCCGGCAATCGACATGGACGGCTACCTGCGTAATGCACACGACGCCGCCCAGCATCGAGGATCGCGCCGACTGAGCGAGGCCGAGTTCATGGCGCTCGCCAAGGAGCCAGGCACGATCGTGCTCGATGCCCGCAGCAAGGACCGGTTCGACCTGCTGCACATTCAGGGAGCCGTAAATCTGAGTTTCCCCGACATCACCATCGAGAGCCTGGCGCGCCTGATCCCGGACAAGTCGACGCGGGTGCTGATCTACTGCAACAACAACTTCCGCGAGGCCGAGGCGCCCTTCCCCTCGAAGTTGCCGCAGGCCTCGCTCAATCTGTCGACCTACATCGCGCTGTTCACCTACGGCTACCGGAACATCTTCGAGCTCGGTCCCCAGGTCGATCCCAGAACGTCGCCGCTGCCGCTGGTGCCAAGCGCGGCGGCGAAATGAGCGGCGGCCATGTCGGCGGTTGACAGCTGAGCATCCGCTAGATCAGCGATTAATCTCTGCGTGTGCGCACGATCACAGCGCACGCACGAGGTTAACGCCAAGTTCCTGTCATCGGCACCGCATTGCGCGGTCCGTCAGCAAGCTGACACGATCATGGACTTCCAGGACCGCACCGATCTCGTGGACATGCGGGCGCTCGGTACGTCGGGGATCCACTCTCTCGCCGACTTCACGATGACGCAGCTCGGCACCTCGACCGTGATGACGCGCGGCGCGGACTCCATCACGTTCGCCAATACCAACGTGAGCCAGCTGACCAGCACTGACTTCCTGTTCGCGTAATCTTGCGCTCAGACGATGCGTCCCGCCGGATCACAGGGTCCGGCGGGACGGTTATTTTGCGGTCATACATCACGCGATCCGCGACCGCAGGCGCGCGAGCGCGTCAAGGCCAGCCTCGTGCTCGCCGGCGAACCGCAAAATGACGTGCTCGACGCCGGCGCGGGCGTAGGATGCGATCCAGTCGGCCGCGGCCTCGGCTGTTCCCGCAAAGCACGCCTGGCGCTTGGTCAGCACGTCGGCGCGCGCATTGTAGTAGCGCTCGAGATACGCGCCCAGGCGCTGCTCGGCGCGCGAGGCTTGCGTGTCGATCGCGGCGGTCAGATACATCGCGCCGGTGAGTTTCTCCGGGTCGCGGCCCGCCGCGCGCGCGTGCGCCTTGATCTGCGCCCACTGCGCGCGCCACTCGTCGGGCGAGCCCACGTTCGGCATCCAGCCGTCGCAGTGCTTTCCGGCACGCTCCAGGCTCTGCGGCAGCGAGCCCGCGATCCAGAACGGAATGCCGTCCGCGCGGTGCGGCGTCGGCCCGACCGTTTGCCCCTTCAGCTCCCAGCGGCCCGACCAATCCACCGGCTTGCCGGTCCACAGCGCGCGACAGAGCTGCATGCCGTCCAGCACGCGGCCGACGCGCTT
The DNA here is from genome assembly GCA_031418955.1 of Hyphomicrobiales bacterium. GTDB lineage: Bacteria > Pseudomonadota > Alphaproteobacteria > Rhizobiales > Hyphomicrobiaceae. The sequence continues at coordinate 5,512 of JANOJW010000383.1, forward strand.
GTCGAACGGCACGCCGGCAGCCGTGAACTCGGCGCGGATGTCGGGCACATCGCGGGCGATGCCGATGCCGAGCACGAGGCGGCCTTCGGCGATGCGGTCGATGGTGGCGGCCTGATGCGCGAGCACCACCGGGTTGCGCAGTGCGGGGAGCAGCACCGCGGTGCCGATCGTCACGCGCGGCACGCGGGCAGCGACCGCGGCCATCAGCGTCAGGGGATCGTGGCGCGGCCGGGCGGTGAGGCTGTCGCCGATCCACAAGCCGTCGAAGCCCAGCCGCTCGGCCCGCTCGGCAAGCGCGAACAGCGGGCCCGTGTCGAACGCCCCCTCCATGATGCGTTCACGGGTCGGCAGCAGATATCCGATGCGCGGGGACATGGGGCGGGCTCCGTGGCGAGGCGAGAGTGGGGAGTGGGGAGTGGGGAGTGGGGAGTGGGGAGTGGGGAGTGGGGAGTGCACAATGGTGGCAGAGCCGCGGTGCAGTGGAAGCGCCGCGCTCTCCGCCGCATTAAGCCTAACGGCACGTTGCTTTTGACAGCGTCACGCTCCTCAGGCACTTTTTGGCTAGGCTGCGCAAGTTGGGTCCATCACGTGCCAAACTGAACCCAGGCACCGGACATCGCGCCTCAACCGTTGCCGCGGCGGCCCTTGCCGGCGAAGCGTACGGCTTCCTCGGCGGCCTTGAACAGCGCGCGGGCTTTCAGGATGCACTCGTTCTGCTCGGCCTCGGGCACGCTGTCGGCGACGAGGCCGGCGCCCGCCTGCACGTACATGCGTCCATCCTTGACGAGGGCTGTCCGCAGCACGATGCAGGTGTCCATGTTGCCGTCGGCCGAGAAGTAGCCGACGCAGCCCGCATAGGGGCCGCGCTTCTCCTTCTCCAGCTCGTCGATGATCTGCATGGCGCGGACCTTCGGTGCGCCCGACAACGTGCCCGCCGGGAAGCCCGCCATCAGCGCATCGATGGCGTCGTGTTTGGTATCGAGCTGACCGTGCACGGTCGAGGACAGGTGCATGACCTGGCTGTAGCGCTCGACGTCGAAGGAGGAGGCGACGCGGACGCTCCCGATCTTGGCGACGCGGCCGACGTCGTTGCGGCCCAGATCGAGCAGCATCAGGTGCTCGGCCCGCTCCTTGGGGTCGGCGAGCAATTCGGCCTCCAGCGCCTTGTCCTCGGCGGGCGTCGCGCCGCGCCGCCTGGTGCCCGCGAGCGGCCGGATCGTCACCTCGCCTTCGCGGCAGCGCACGAGAATTTCAGGGCTCGAGCCGACGAGTGCGAAATTGCCGAAATCGAGATGGAACAGGAACGGCGATGGATTGGTGCGCCGCAAGGCCCGGTAGAGCGCCATCGAGGACAGCGTGAAGGGTGCCGAGAAGCGCTGCGAGAGCACGATCTGGAAGGCGTCGCCGGCAGCGATGTACGCCTTCGCCCGGTCGACCATCGCCAGATACTCGGCGGGGCTCGTGTTGGAGACGGCCTCGGGCGCGGCGAGGTCGGCTGCTTGCGGCACCGCTTCATGCGGGAGGGGCGCATCGAGTGCGGCGACGACGCTTGCCAAGCGTTCGACGGCGGCGGCGTAGGCCTTCTTCGCCGGTATCGTCGAGGGATAGACCGGCGTGACGATCGTCATCTCGTCGCGCACGGCATCGAAAATCACCATGATGGTCGGTCGGAGCAGGATGGCGTCCGGCACGTCGAGCACGTCGGGGCGGACGTTCGGCAGCTCCTCGATCAGGCGGACAGTGTCATAGCCCATGAAGCCGAACACGCCGGCGGCCATGGGGGGGAGGTCGTCGGGCAGCGAAATGCGGCTCTCGGCGAGCAGCGCGCGCAGCGAGGCGAGGGTGCCGAGCGTCTCGGGCTTGAAGGCGTCTGGCGCAGTGGCGGGCGTTCGATTGATCTGGGCGCCGTCGCCGGTGGCGCGCCAGATCAGGTCGGGCTCCAGACCGATCACCGAGTAGCGCCCGCGTACAGCGCCGCCCTCGACGGATTCGAGCAGGAAGCTCATCGGGCGGCCGCGGGCGAGCTTCAGGGCGGCGGAGACTGGCGTCTCGAGGTCGGCGACGAGCCGCGTCCACACGAGCTGCGGTAGGCCCTTCTCGTGCGTTTGGGTGAACTGCGCAAGGGCCGGCGTCGCGTCGATGCCGGTGTCGTCCGGGCCGTCGTTGCCGCCCTTGCCGCGAGCCTTCGAGCCACCCGACTTCGAGCCGCCTCGCTTGGATTGGGCGTTCACGCGCGGCCTCACTTCTTCGGCGCTTCGGGAAGTCCCACGGCGCGGCGGTACACGACATCGTTGAGCGTGGAGCCGAGCCGGTTGCGCAGCGCCGTCATGTAGGTGGCCATCGTGTCGTTCTGGAGCTGTCCCTGCAGCGCTTGCGCCAGCTTCTCCGCCTCCTCCTTGGTCGGCAGGTCGGCCGCCTTGATGTCGGTGACGACGAAGATGACGCGGGCCTTCTTCTCCGCGTTCTCCACGGTCGCCGCGCCGCCCTTGGGCAGCGTGAAAGCGAGCCGGGCGCCGCTGGCTGGGATCTTGTCGGTCGGCTGGATGCGCTTGAACGGCGCCGACGTCTCGACCTTCAGGGTCTGCGACTTGGCGACGGCGTCGAGCGTCTCGCCCGCCTTCAGGCGCTCGACGAGGGCCTCGGCGGCGGCGGTCACGGCCTTCTGGTGCTCGATGTCCGTCCAGATCGCGAGCACGTCGGCCTTCACCACCTCGAAGGCCTTTTGCGTCTCGGCGGTGATCTCGTTGACCTCGACCCACGCTTCGCCGCCGCCGGTTAGAGGGATGGGTTCGCGGATCGCCGCTTTGTCGCCCTCGAACGCGGTGACGAGGAGTTTCTGGGCGTCGGCCAAATCGAGCGCGGGCTTGCCGTCGGGCGTCGCGCCGTCGCGGTCGGCGCCAGCCACCTTGATGAGTTTCAACTTTAGTTCCTCGGCGATCCGGGCGAACGGCTGGCGGGTGCCGCGTCTGTCCTCGATCTGCTCGTGCAGCTGCTTCTCGATCTCGGAGATGCGGGCCTGCTCAATGCTGGCGCGCACGTCCTTGGCGATCTCATCGAAGGGGCGCACCTTGCCAGCCTCGATCTCGGTGACGCGCACGAGCGCAAAGCCGTTGCGGGTGTCGATCGGCTCCGACAGCTTGTCGATGGGCAGCGCGAACACCTGTGCAGCGACTTTGGCGTCGCCGATCTCGCGGCGAGCGGCTGGTCCTTGGGCGAGGTTGCCGCCGCCGCCCGCCGTCTCGAGCGCGATCATGAACAGGCTCTTGCCGCCGGCGATCTCCTTGGCGGCGGCGAGCGCGGCGTTGCGGTCCTTCAGCACCACCATCTGGAACTTGCGGCGCTCGGGGATGTTCCAGGTCTCCTGCGCCTTCTCCCAGGCTCCCCTGACCTCGGCGTCCTCGATCTTGATACGTCCCTTGACGTCGTCGCGGGTGAGCATCAGCACGGAGAAGGCGCGTGTTTCCCCGGTCTTGAACTGGCCCTTGATGCGCTCGTAGTGCGCCTTGAGCTTGGCCTCGTCCGGGGCGGCGGGTTTTGACACCTTGGCCTGATCGAGCGTTATGAAGGAAACAGTGCGGCTCTCCTCGCGGAACTTGTGGGCGATCTGGAGCAGCGTCGGGCTCGCCTGCACGCCGTCCGTCAGCGCGCTGGTCAGCTGCTCGCGCTGCGTGCCGTGGCGGCTCTCCGCAAAGAACCGCGCCTCTGTGAAACCCACTTGTCGCAAGTAGGCGTCGAACTGCGGACGCGAGAACTTCTTGTCGCCGCCCTGGAAGGCCGGCGCCTCCGCGATCTGCGCGGCGATGTGGGCGTCGGAGATGCGCAACCCGAGCAGGCTGGCGTGCTCGCGGAAGGCGGCGCCCTGGATCAGTTCACCCAGGACCCGCTGGTCGAGACCGAACTGGCGGGCGAGCTCGGGCGTCAGTGCGCCGCCGGGGAATTGCTGCGCGAGGACGGCCCGTTGCTGGGTCAGCGCCGCCAGAAACTCGTCGGCCCCGACCTCGGACTTGCCGATGGTGGCGATGGGCGCACGCGCGCCGTCGCGCGAGAAGTTCGGGATGCCCCACAGCGCGAAGCTTAGCAGCAGGACAGTAAACAGCGCAGTGACCAGGATCTTGGCGATGCCGCGGCGTAGGGTTTCGAGCATGAAGCGTCCGGCTCCGGCAAGCGCGGCGGGCGGCCCGGTGCTGCGCGAATGCGCACCG
>JANOJW010000384.1:0-6422 GCA_031418955.1 Hyphomicrobiales bacterium
GTGGCGTCGAGCTGGTCGCGCGTGAGGCGGTAGATGCGCTTGGCGCCGGCGCCCGTTTCCTGCCCCGGGAAGTAGCGCTCGGCGATGGCGTAGAGGGCGGGGTCGGATGTTTTCTGGTCCTCGTCAGGCGCCTGGGCGACCGCCGGCAGGCTCGCCGCGAGACCCGCGATGGTTGCGGCCACGCCTGCAAGCGACCGCGTGCGGCGTGAAAGGGTTCGATTGGCGACGATGCGCATGCGCAGCCCGTCCTGTCCGCTCAAATGATGGCGCCCTGGCAGAGGCTCTGCATGCCGAACACGTTGGTGTCGATGCCGGCGGCCTTCAGGCACGAAATGTGGATGTCGTTGTTGTTGCGGCCCTTGGCATCGATGATGCGGCCGGTCTCGAAGCGGCCTGCACCCTGGCCCGCGAACACGAACGGGATGTTCTTCAGGTAGTGGCCGCTCGAGCTGTTGCTCCAGCATTCCATGCCGAGGAACACGGAGCTGTTGTAGAGCGCGGTCTTGTCGCCCTCAGGGATCGATTTCAGAGCGGCGAGGAGACCGGCGAACTTCTCCGAGTAGTAGGTGTCGAGCTTGACGAGGCCGTCGACGTTGCCGTTGTGCTCGAGCGTGTGGTGAGCCTGGTTGATGCCACGGCTCGGCCAGCGCTGACCGCTCGAGGCGCCCGACAGCGTGAAGGCGACGACGCGCGTCACGTCCATTTCGAAGGCGAGCTTGATCAGGCTGATCATCTGGTCGTGCACGGGCGACAGGTCGTCGAGATTGGCCTTGTTGGCGCCGTTGCCACCGGGGCGCGCGAGCGTCGGGCAGGACTTGGCGCTCGCTTTTTGCACGGCGGCTGGCTGCGGCGCGGGTGCAGGCGCTGCGACTGCCTTGCGCTCGATCTCGCGGATCGCGTCCTGCCGCTCCTCGATGGCGAGCGCGACAGCGGAGCCTTTGGCAAAGCCGCTCTGGAAGCTGTGGCTGCGCTGCTCGCGCATGACATCGAGCACGCTCTTGCCTTGAACCGGAGCGGCGGCGAGTTTCTGGACGTCGCCCGCCGGCTGGTTGGAGAGCCTGGCGCAATAGTTGGCGGCGGCGCGCATGATCTGGTCGTAGACCTCGCCCGCGCTCTGCACGGGCTCGACCGCATTGCCCCAGTGGCGGCTATCGCCGGGTGTGCGCTTCTTGAACGAGATGTAGCGGTTGCCAGCGCCGGAGGAGTCGGAGTCAGAATGCGCACCGGCGCCGATGTGCAGGCTCGCGAGCGGCACGTCCTTCAGGGTTTTTCCGTAGTGATTGGCAATCGTGATATCGATCGATTCGTTGTCGGTGTAGGCGAAGTAGGCGTCGTTCTTGAAGTACTTGTAGCGGTCTCCGGTGGCGCAACCGAACAGGCCGCCGGCGTGCTCCTCCTGGTAGCCGTTGGTCTTGGGACTGCCGCCGTGGATGTTCATATTGCGGAACAGGATGAGGTCGCGCGCGTGCGGCTGCAGCGGCGCGATCGGCGTACCGGCGAGGTTGTCGATCGAGGAGGGATTGGTGCGGCTTGGATAAAACGCGCCGCCCTTGAAGAAATGGATGTAGCGCGGGGCGCCGGCAAATCGCGACGGAGCCGCGTAGGCCGCGGATCGCATGATCGGATGAAATACGAACGCGGAGAGTCCGAACAGCTTGACAAGATCGCGGCGGGACATCGGCTCGGCGGGACGCTTCATGACTCAACTTTCACTCGACGCAACTGGCGACGCGACGCGACACGCCACAGGATTCGACTAGTCAATGGCAGTCCGAAAGGACGGAATCGTGGCCGTCGGACGGCGATATCTCGACGTTCACAATGGTTTAACGTGGTGAAGATTGTGTTGACGAACTCGTCCCCTCTCCCTGTCCTTCACGGAGAGAGGGTCAATCGCATGCGCGTCCTTCGCTCCAAGTGTGAGGCCGGCGCCGAGGTTGTTGCCGCCCCTCACCCTACCCTCTCCCCGCGCAAGCGCAGTGCGCAGGGAGAGGGGATGCTCCCGCGCTCACTTCACCTTGTGCCAGTTGTCGGTGATGTGGCACTGGGCGCAGTTGGGGCGGCGAGCCTTGTGGGGGTCGTCCTTGCGGTGACAGTCGATGCACTGGCGCGGCGACATCGAACGCGTCTCTTTCAACGGCGCCTTGTGGCATTTGGCGCAGTCGAGCCGCAGGTGCTTGCCGGTCAGCTCGAAGCCGGCGTCGGCAAGGCTGTGGAAGAACTCCTTGCGCTTGTACTTCTCGCGCCAGAGCGCAATCTGCTCGGCGAGGCCACGCTTGGGCGCGCCGAGCGCCATCGGCGCCTCGGTGACGCGCTTCAGCTCGGCGACGGCGGGCGACGGTGGCGGGGTCGCGGGCGTGGCTAGTGTTGGCGCGGGAGTGGCGATGGGCTGCGGCTGTGGCCGCTCAGTCAACTCGGGTGCAGGCTGCGGCGTGGGCGAACTTGTCGTCGGCGCCTTGGCGACGACGGCTGGGGCCGGTGGGCGGACGAGCTTGGGCTCGGGCGGCTTGGGCGCGGCCTGCTGCTCGAGCATGGCGCCGATCTGGTCGCTGGACGGGAGGGTTTGCGACTTGCGGTCGGACTTCGGCTGAGCGGCGGGTGCGCGCACGGTCTTGATGGCCGGCGCGATCGCCGGCGTGGGCGCGGCGGGGGGGGCGATGCTGGTGGTCTGCACCGGCTTGATGCCGAGCGTCACCTTGTTGGCGTCGGCAGCGATCACCCAGTAGACGTGCATGCCGATGGCGACGAGCATCAACAGGAAGACCGGCAGATGGAACAGCCGCCAGCGGGCCCAGAGCTGCTCGCGGACGGAGCGACTGGCGGCCCGGCGGGCGACCTGGAAATAGCCGTCGATGGCGGCGCGGGCGCGACCCTGCGTCTGCTCGACGGCGAGGGGATCGACGCGCTGTTCCTGACCCCAGTTCTCGATGATCCAGTCGAGCGCCTTGCGGGCGTCATCGCGCAGGCCCGAGAGGCCGCGACGGGCACTGAGCGCGGCGATGATGCCGCGGCGGGGCGTCAACAGGGCCGTCTCGACGGCGTCGAGCATGTCTTTCAGGCCCGCGCGAGCCTTGAACATGGTGCCGTGGGGATCATGTGATTTCAGCGCCGCGAGGATCTGCTCGACCTGGCGCAGCGCCTCCTCGCGCTCCTGATAGAAGCCGCGGCTGACGCGCCGGTAGACGAAATGGCCGACGATGCCGCTCGCCGCGACGATCAGCATCGACCACAGCGCGACGCTGGCGTTGGTGATGCGGCCGTCGAAGCGGAAGTTGCAATGGTAGAGGATCAGCACCGGGGCTGCGACGCCGATCAAGATGTGCAGATGGAACCAGCCGCCGACGCTGCCGAGGAAACGGGCGTTGGGGAACAGCTTGCGCAGCGGGTAGACGAGCAACAGCGCCATCATCGAGACGCCGACGATGCCGAGCCAGAACCGGAAGCTCCACCAGCTCAGGTCGCCGAGTGTTCTCCAGAAGGTCACGACCTGCAAGCCGAGATCGCTGTCGCGCTCAGGCTCGAGACCGGCGAGGCGCACGAGGCCCGGCGCCATGGCGATGAGCGCCAACAGCAGATAGACGAACACGGTCCGGTTGCCGACGCCGGGTTGGGATCCCCCCGAGGGAGGCGACGCACGCACGCCACCGCCCGCGCCAGAGGACGACGCGGTGTGATCGACGCTGAGGCTGTGGCTGCTGGTCCTCGACAATGCCTTACCCGGTCGTGCCTTGTCCCTAAAATTGCCCTGTCGCACGCAGTCGCGGCAACAATGAGATGCCATTCACGCCTCGTTAGCCGGCTTTGGTTTAGGAACTGCTAAGCCTTGTGCCGAGGGGCTCGCCTCGATGCCGCCCCAGTTGACCCCGATCCGTCAGGTTGCATGCTCGACCTCGATTCAAAGTCCGCGCTCTATGCCGCCTACGCCCTGGCGCTCGTCGCACTGTGGGTGCTGTTCGGGCTCGGCCGGCGGCTGCGAGAGCGATGGAACCGGGGCCGAGCCGAGCGGCTGGCCGAGCAGGGCACCAGCGAACCACCGTCGCTGCACCCGCTGATCGACCCCGGCAAATGCGTCGGCTGCGGGGCCTGCACGCACGCCTGCCCCGAGGGTAAAATCATCGCCATGATCGACAGCAAGGCGAAGCTGATCGATCCGGGCGCCTGCATCGGCCACGGCGCCTGCAAGACCGCGTGTCCGGTCGGAGCCATCGACCTGGTGTTCGGCACCGCGCGCCGCGGCGTCGACATTCCGCTGGTCGCGCCCAACTTCGAGAGCACGGTGCCCGGCCTGTTCATCGCCGGCGAGCTTGGCGGCATGGGACTCATCGCCAACGCCATCGAGCAGGGGCGGCAGGCGATGGACGCGATCGCCAAGCTCGACGGGCTCGGGGATGGCAACCGCTACGACGTGGTCATCGTCGGCAGCGGACCGGCGGGGATCTCGGCGAGCCTGGCCGCGAAGGCCCACGGCTTGCGCTTCCTGACCATCGAGCAGGACGCGTTCGGCGGCACCGTCGCCCGCTATCCGCGCGCCAAGCTCGTGATGACGCGGCCAGCCGAGCTGCCGCTGTATGGACGCCTGCACATGCGGCGGGTGCGCAAGGAGGCGCTGCTCGCCAAGTGGCGCGAGGTGCTCGACAAGACCGGGCTCAAGATCTGGGACGGCATCCGCGTCGAGCGCATCGTGCCGCTGGGCAACGGCTTCGAGGTGGCGACCACGAAAGGCGCCTATCGCGCGCGTGCGGTCCTGCTGGCGACCGGCCGCCGTGGCTCGCCGCGCCGCCTCGGGGTGCCCGGCGAGACACTGCCGAAGGTCGTCTACAGCCTCGATGATCCAGGGCAGTATCACGGGCGGCACGTGCTGGTGGTCGGCGGCGGCGACAGTGCACTCGAGGCCGCCGCCGAGCTGTCGCGGCATGGGCCGGCGAGCCTGACGCTGTCCTATCGCGGCGAAGCTTTCACGCGTGCGAGGCCTGCACTGCGGCAGCGGGTGGAGCGGGCTATCGCGGAACGACGCATCGCGCCACTCATGTCATCGCACGTGCGCGCGATCGAGCCGCAACAGGTGTGGATCGACATGGCCCAGGGGCCGACCGCGATCGCCAACGACGCCGTCATCATCTGTGCGGGCGGGCTGCTGCCGACCGCGCTGCTCGCCGATGCCGGCGTGCTGATGGAAACCAAGTACGGCACCGCGTGAGGGGGCGGGCGCGGCTCCTTGTTCTTTCTTCTGGCGCGCCGGCCCTCGGGTGAAGCCAGGGGCCGCGTGTCCGACAGCGCCCGCGTTGACCAGGCCATGGCCGCCCGCTATAGGACCGTTCATGATGCCGCCGGGACCCGTGTCCAGGCGGCTCGTTCGCTTGCGCAGACGCTCGCCGCGTTCGAGCCCTGCGGTCACGACAATTCGACAGGATATTCAACAGGGAGCCACTATGGCCAACACCAAATCGGCCGCGCGAGCGGATCGCGTCTCCAAGCGTCGTACCGTCGTCAACAAGAGCCGCCGGTCGCTCGTCAAGGGCTCGATCCGTTCCGTCGAGGAGGCGATCGCCACCGGTAAGAAGGGCGACGCGGAAGCCGCGCTGAAGGCGCTCGAGCCGCAGCTGATGCGAGGAGCGCGCAAGGGCGTCATGCACAAGAAGGCGGCGTCCCGCAAAGTTTCCAGGCTCACCGCGAGAGTCAAGAAGTTGTCGGCCTGAGCCGATCGAGTTCAAACAGGCGGCGCACACCGAGGGTGGCGCCGCCTGTTGCGTTTCCGGCACATCGGCAAGGGACGCAGGCACCCGCTCCACTGAGTCAAATGTCTGTAATCATTGGATTATTTTTCCAAGACCCGCGTTTCCACCCGAGCGCCTGGTGATCGAGTCCTGGCCCTACAATCCCAAACTTGATTCATTGATCGATGTTCTTTGAGCGTTGTTCGCACCTGGCGCGGCACCGGATTCTTCGCGGATCCTCAATGGGTTTTCCACACTGGCGCCGGTTTTCCTCAGCTCGCCACGTTGCGACAATCCAACTCATGGCGTCTGGCGCGAAGCAGCCGCGACAACCATTCGGGACTTGTCGGCAGTTAAGAAATGGTTAAGTTCCGGAGGTGTCGGCGGCGGGCTGGACCCGGTGCGCTGCGACGGTCGGGCGTAAAGTTCGAGATCTCGGATGAAACAATGCGATCCGAGTTCAAGTCACTCAAGTTCCGTATCTGCGTAGCGTTCGGCGTACGAGGCAAAGTCGCTTCGTGGCTGGTCATGGCTGTTGCCGCTGTCGCTGCAACGTGCGGGTCATGACACGACGGTGTGCGGTTCGTAACCTGTGAGGAGAGGGTCAGTGACTGCGTCCCAACCCAGTGTGATCGACGACGTTCCTGTACGGGAAGTATGGGAGAGACTGAAGGCGGATCCGAAAGCCGTTTTGATCGATGTGCGGAC
>JANOJW010000385.1:0-2152 GCA_031418955.1 Hyphomicrobiales bacterium
AGTTCACCGGCCCGATGACCTCATACCTGGCTTCTTCGACGATCTCTTGCAGGGCCATAGCAATCATCATCTCGTCCTCGACGATCAGAACGCGATGTCTGCCCGCACTTGATTTTACCAGTTCCATCTTCATCTCCCCCACGCATTGACAAAGTCCCACTAGCCCGCCTTTCTCACCATAACTAGCGACATCGGCCCCCCGAATCAGAGAAAGTCGTTTTGCGCAAACCACTTGCTCTGACAAGTTGAAGGGGGACCGATGCCGACACACTGTAGACCGGATTCGCTCGATTTCGGAAGCGTCGAGGGCCGTGCGATCGTTGCCGGCTTCGATGGCGGCACGATCACCTCAGACGGTGGCGCGCTCCTGCTCGCCAAGACCAACAAGGCGATCCGCCTGATCGAGCGGGCTTCTGCCGCCTTTGCCGACGGGCGCGATGCCCTTCGCATCGAGCACGAGGTCGCCACGCTCGTCGGCCAGCGCGTCATCGCCCAGGCGCTCGGCTACGCGGACATCAACGACCACGACCAGTTGCGCCATGATCCGCTGCTCGGCTCGATCCTGGGCAAGCTGACGGCCAAGGACAAGCGCTGCAAGGCGCTCGCCGGCAAGAGCACGCTCAACCGGCTCGAGCATTCGCCGCAAGAAGGCGAGGGGCGCGCGCCGGACCGCTACCACAAGATCAGCCACGACGGCGCCGTCATCGATCAGCTGTTCCTCGACGTGTTCCGCGAGGCGCACACGGCGCCGCCGCCGATCATCATCCTCGATCCCGACGCCACCGACGTGCAGCTCAACGGCCATCAGGAAGGCCGCCATTACCACGGCTTTTACGACGGCTACTGCTATCTGCCGCTGTACATCTTCTGTGATCGTCATTTGCTGGTGTCGCGGCTGCGCCCGGCCAACACCGACGCCGCCGCCGGCATCGTCGAGGAGCTGGCCCGCATCGTCGCCTACATCCGCCGGCACTGGCCCGACACGATCATCGTCGTGCGCGCGGATTCGGGCTTCTGCCGCGACAATCTGATGACCTGGTGCGAGGACAACGACGTGCACTTTATGCTGGGCCTCGCCAAGAACGACCGGCTCGTCGCCGAGATCGAGAGTGAGTTGGCCGAGGCCGAGAAGGAATCGAAAACCACCGGCCACGCGGCACGCCGCTTCAAGGACTTCGACTACCTCACGCGCGGCAGCTGGACGCGCGAGCGGCGCGTGGTGGGCAAGGCGGAATGGACCCAGGGCGAGGCCAATCCGCGCTTCATCGTCACCTCGATGCATGCCGACGTCATCGACGGGCGGCAGCTCTACGAGAAGTTCTATTGCAAGCGCGGCGACATGGAGAACCGGATCAAAGAGACGCAGACGGACATGTTTGGCGACCGCATGCCGGCCTCGACGATGCGCGCCAACCAGCTGCGTATGTATTTCTCCTCGATCGCCTATGTCCTGATGTGCGCGCTGCGACGGATCGCGCTGGCGGGCACGATCCTGGAGCGGGCGATGTGCTCCACGATCCGGATGCGATTGCTGAAGATCGGTGCACAGGTGACGGTGTCGGTCAGGCGCGTGAAAATCGCACTCGCGACCAGTTGCCCCTATCGCGGGCTGTTCGACACGGCGCACGAGCGATTGAGCCGCGCCGCCGGCTGAAGCCGGCCCCGCTCCGGATCAACCACAGAGGAACAGCGACGCGCTTGCCCAAGCTGCCACTGGCGGCAACGCTGGCGGCTTGCCCGTGGCGGTCAATTGGCCCGTAGGCACCCTATTTCGCCGAGGTGGACATGCACCAAAAATGGGGTGAGAAAGGCGGGCTAGTGACCGCCCGCAACTGGATCAAATTCGAAAAATCCAGCCGCATGTAATATTAACCGTCCATTTGCAATTGGTTTTTGAATCGACAGACGCATAAATTTGTACCGAAAGAAATCAACGCCGCGCAATCATTGGCGCGCATTCTCGGCTCACACGCGAATTCAATAGTGGAGAGCAGCAATGAGCACCGTACACAAATCACTCCGTAACCTCGTCAGTGACGAGCGCGGCAACGTCATGATGACGCTGGGCCTGACCTCGTTCATCGCCGTCGCCTGCGTCGGCGGCGCCGTCGACTTCGGCCGTGCCTACCAGCAGAAGTCCAAGCTGCAGAGC
>JANOJW010000386.1:0-2891 GCA_031418955.1 Hyphomicrobiales bacterium
CTGCCCAGCACCGTGGCGCCGCTCATCGTGCAGTCGACCTACGTCTGCGCCTCGGCGATCCTGATCGAGGCCGGCCTGTCGTTCCTCGGCGCCGGCACGCCGCCGGAAATCCCGAGCTGGGGCAACGTCATCTCGCTGGGGAGGGCGTACTTCCAGATCTCGCCGTGGATCATCTTCTTTCCCGGGCTGATGCTCGCGATCGCGGTGCTCGCGATCAACCTGGTGGGTGACGGGCTGCGTGATTCGCTCGATCCGCGCATCGCACGGCGGATGTGAATAGCGTGGTGAGCGATGCCGAAGTTGTTTTGTCGGTGCGCGACCTGCGTACGCACTTCCTCACGCGCGACGGCGTGGTGCGCGCCGTGGACGGGGTGTCCTTCGACGTCAAGCGCGGCGAGACGCTGTGCATCGTCGGCGAGTCGGGTTGCGGCAAGAGCGTGACGGCGCTGTCGATCATGCGCCTGATCCCGGAAAACGTCGGCCGCTCGATGACCGGTTCGGTGCGCCTCGAGGGCACCGAACTGACGACCCTGTCCGAGCGCCAGATGCGCGCCATCCGCGGCAACCGCATCTCGATGATTTTCCAGGAACCGATGACTTCGCTGAATCCGGTGCTGACGGTCGGGGCGCAGATCGCCGAGTCCTTGCGCATCCATCAGCGCCTGCCGCGGCGCGCCGCCTGGGAGCGCGCGGTGGAGATGCTCGCGATGGTGCGCATCGCCGATCCCGCGCGGCGGGCCGCCGACTACCCGCACCAGCTCTCCGGCGGCATGCGCCAGCGCGTCATGATCGCCATCGCGCTCGCCTGCAACCCGCAGGTGCTGATCGCCGACGAACCGACCACCGCGCTGGATGTCACCATCCAGGCGCAGATCCTCAACCTGATGCTCGAACTGAAGCAGCGGCTCGGCACCGCGATCGTGCTGATCACGCATGACCTGGGCGTAGTTGCGGAAACCGCGCAGCGCGCGATCGTCATGTACGCCGGCCGCAAGGTCGAGGAAGCGCCGGTCGCGGAGCTGTTCCGCAATCCCCTGCACCCCTACACCCGCGGCCTGATCAACTCGATTCCGCGCCGCACGGCCGCCGGCCGGCGCACCAATATCCGCGGCCGCCTGCAGGAAATCGCCGGCATCGTGCCTTCGCTGCGCGAGGAGATCGTCGGCTGTGCCTTCGCGCCGCGCTGCGGCTTTGCGGTTGAGCGCTGTTCGCTTGAGCGCCCGGGACTCGATCTGCACCGACCGGAGCATGTCGCTGCTTGCTGGGAGACCGCTCGCGTGGCCGGGGAAACTGCCCGCGTTGCAGCGACGCCACGATGAACGCCGAGCCCCTGCTGCGCGTGACCGACCTGAAGAAGCACTTCCCGGTGCATCGCGGGCTGCTGTCTCGCGTCGTCGGCCAGGTCTACGCCGTCGACGGGCTATCGTTCGACATCGCGCGCGGAGAGACCCTGTGCCTGGTCGGCGAGTCGGGCTGCGGCAAGTCGACAGTGGCAAAGACGGTGATGCGGCTGCTCGCGCCCACCTCCGGCACGGTGGCGCTGGACGGAGTGGACATCTCACGCATGGGAGAAACCGAACTGCGGGCGTATCGGCGGCAGATGCAGATCGTTTTCCAGGATCCCTACTCGTCGCTCAACCCGCACCTGTCCGCCGGCGCTATCGTCAGCGAACCCCTGACCAACTTCGAACTCGCTTCGGGGCAGGAGCTCGAACAACGCGTTGCCTCGTTGTTCGAGCGCGTCGGCCTGCGCGTCGACGCCGTAAAGAAGTATCCGCACGAATTCTCCGGCGGCCAGCGCCAGCGCCTGGGCATCGCGCGCGCGCTCGCGGTCAAGCCAAACCTGATCGTCGCCGACGAACCCGTTTCGGCGCTCGACGTCTCGGTCCAGGCACAGGTGCTCAACCTGATGATCGATTTGCAGGAGGAATTCGGCCTTGCCTACCTCTTCGTCTCGCACGACCTCGCGGTCGTGGAACACATCGGCCATCGCGTCGCCGTGATGTATCTGGGTCGGATCGTCGAACTTGCCGCCAACGCGGACCTGTTCGGCACTCCCCTGCACCCTTATAGCGAGGCCCTGCTTGCAGCCGCGCCGGTGCCCGATCCCGAGCTGCGGCGCGAGCGCATGGTCCTGCAAGGCGACGTGCCGAGCCCGATGACGCCGCCGTCGGGCTGTCATTTCCACACCCGCTGCCCCTATGTGCGTGAACGCTGCCGCACCGAAACACCGAGGCTGCAGGAGGTGAAACCCGCTCACTGGGTCGCCTGTCACCTGAGGCCCGTTGGCGGGCCCTTCGGACAACTATTGATTCAATGAAATGTCCGTGACCCCACCTCGCATCGCCATTCTCGGTTTCGCGATCGAATGCAACCGCTTCTCGCCGGTGACGGGCGCGGCCGACTTCGCGCGCAAGGTAGACATCCGCGGCGAGGAAATCATCCGCCAGGCGCGCTCCGGCACCTGCCGGACGACGCAGGATTTACCCGGTTTCTTCGAGCAGATGGACGGGAGCGGGCCATGGACGCCGGTGCCGCTCAGGATGGCGCTCGCCCAGCCCGGCGGACCGGCGGACCAGCGCTACTTCGATGAATTCCTCGGCGAGATCGGCAACGGGCTGAAGAGCGCGGGCAAGCTCGACGGCGTTTTCGTGGTCTGCCACGGTGCCGCGCTGAGCACCGGGTCGGATGATCCCGACGGCGATCTCTTCGCGCTGATCCGCCGGCAGGTCGGCCCGCAGGTGCCGGTGATCGGCGTGTTCGACCTGCACGCCAACGTCTCGCGCAGGATGACCGACAACCTCGACGTCTTCGTCGGCTACCTCGAAAACCCCCACACCGACATTCGCGAGCGCGGCGCCGAGGCGGCGCAGCATATGCGCGAGCTGCTC
>JANOJW010000387.1:0-13612 GCA_031418955.1 Hyphomicrobiales bacterium
CGGCCAGCAGCGGGCGTTCGGGCCGCGCGCCGACGTGATCCGCTTTCTGCAGGCGGGCATGCCGGATACTGCGGCGGCTCAGCCGGCGACGAAGGGGAAGTGAGCTTATGGCGCTGAAGCTTCCGCTGCTTGGCCGCGCCGCGATGCCGGCCGTCGCCATCGATCCGCACGGCACGGGCACGTGGATCCGGACCGGCAACCGCGTCGTCTACGGTCTCTTCGGCGGACTTGCGCTGTTCAGCCTGGTGTCGATCTCGGGCGCGGTGGTGTCGTCGGGCGTCGTCAACGTCGAGTCGAACTACAAGGTCGTGCAGCATCTCGACGGCGGCATCGTCGCCAAGATCCTGGTCAAGAACGGCGACCGGGTGAAGGAAGGCGACGTGCTCGTACGCCTCGACCCGACCACTGCGAAAGCAAACCACGGCGTCGTTGTCTCGCGGGTCAACGAGTTCCTGGTGCAGCTCGCCCGCCTCGAGGCCGAGCGCGACCGAAAGACTCATATCGTCTATCCGCCCGAGATCCCGGCGGCTGCCAAGACGGATCATGCTTTGGCACGGGCGATCCAGGGGCAGCAGGCGCTGTTCGAGGCGCGTCTCGCCAGCCGCAACGGCGAGCTCGACGTGCTGCGCCAGAAGCTCTCGCAGGCCGAGAACGAGGCGCAGGGCCTCTCTCGAATCCTTGCTGCGCGCCGCAAGGAGGCCGACCTCAACGCGGCCGAGCTGGCGTCGGTGAAGCCGCTCTACGATCGAGGTTTTGCCAATGCGCAACGTTTGATGCCGGTCCAGCGCGAGCAGGCCCGGCTCGAAGGCGACGTCGGGCGGCTTACGGCCGATATGTCGAAGGTGCAGAGCGGGGTGGCGGAAGCGCGATTGAAGCTCGCGCAGAGCGACAAGGAGTTTCTACAGAACGTCGTCGATGAGCAGCGCAAGCTGCAGGCTCAGCTCTCGGAGGCGATCGAGCAGCGCAATGCCGTCGAGGACAAGCTGAAGCGGATCGACGTGCGGTCGCCGCGCGGTGGCCGGGTGCATGCGCTCGCGGTGAACACCGAGGGCGGCGTCGTGCAGCCGGGCGGGACCATGCTGCAGATCATTCCGGACGGCGAGCGCCTGATCGTCGATGCCCAGTTGCCGCCGGCCGAGGTCGACAAGGTGCGTCAGGGACAGGCTGCCTTCGTGCGATTTCCCGCGTTCAACGCAAAGAACACGCCGAGGCTGGAAGGCGCGGTGCTGACGGTGTCGCCGGCGCAGGTGACTGACACCCAGGGCCGCAGCTTCTTCACGGTGCAGATTGCGCTGGCCGAAGGGGAACTCGGCAAACTGCCGAAGGGGCTCGAGCTGGTGCCCGGCATGCCGGCCGAGGTGTTCATCGAGACGGGCAGTCGCTCGATCCTGAGCTATTTCGTGAAGCCGCTCACCGATGCGCTCGCCCGCACGTTCCGCGAAAGCTGAAGATCAAGCCTCGAGGCCAATGGCGACCTCGCCCATGCCGTCGATCTGGCCGGCGAGTGCGTGACGACCTTTGAGCCAGTTCATGCCGATCAGGCTGCCGGTGATGACGATCTGGCCGGCAGCCAGCGTCTTGCCGTGAGCGGCTAGGGCGCCGGGCAGGACTTCAAGCGCGCGCAGCGGATCGGCGCTTTGCCCCTCCTTGTGAACCTTGCTGTCGACGAGCAAGCGGCCTGGAACGGCGCGGTGCTCGCGCGTGCGCCAGTTTGAAATCTGCGGCCCAACGACGATGCCGGCATTCGAGATGCTGTCGGCAAGGGCGACGTGGCGGGGGACGTCGGCTGGATCGGCGAGGCGGCTCTGGCACAGCTCGAAAACGACGTGCGCGGAAGCGACGCAGTCGAGGATCTCGTCGCGGGTTGCGCCTTGCGGCACGTCGCGAGCCATTCGGAACGCGATCTCGAGTTCGATGCCGGCGGGCTCGCTACCTTTCACCACCCAGGTGCCGCCCGCCGCGACCTCGTCGGACTTCAGGATCGGTGCGAAGGTGACGCGCTTGTCAGGCAACTCGTTGACTTTCCAGCCGATGACGGGGGAGCCGAACGCTGCGATGACCTGCTCCTGCACAGCGAAGGCCTCGCTGAAGTCGCGTGGCGCATCGGTGAGCGCAATGCGGACGCCGGCCTTACGGGCAGCTGCGATGCGAGCGGCGATCGAGGCGATGCGGTCGGCGGCCATGAGTGCTCTCCCTTTGGCAGTGTTGCGCGGATGCGGTGCGCCGTCAGCGGATCGGCTCGCCGGGCGCGTGAGTCTTGACGGCGAGGGCATGCACGCGTTGCCGAAGCGTGTCGCCAATCGCCTCGTTGACCATGCGATGCCGATCGATGCGTGAGCGGCCTTCGAACAGGGGCGATACGATGAGCAGCCGGAAATGGCTCTCGCCGGTGCCGGGCGACCCCGCGTGACCTGCGTGCAAATGAGATTCGTTGACGAGATCGAGCCGGATCGGATCCAGCGCCACCATCAGCCGCTCGCGCATCTCGGTCTCGACGGTCATGGTCACGAGCCCTGTCGTTTTTTTGGTCTTGCGTTGCTTTGCCGGGCCGATGCGCGGCTGCCACATTCGGCGCGAAGCGCAGACCCGTTCTTGTATCGTAACGCCTACCGCAGCATACTCGGGCCACGATGAAGCTCGACTCGAAATATTTCGACAGCATTCGCATCGCGCCGCGGACCGAGGCTCCGAAGGCGACGGCGACGCATGCGTGTCAGTGGAAAGGCTGCCGGGAAGCTGGCGACCACAGGGCTCCGCGCGGCCGTGGACAGGAGGGCTTTTTCACGTTCTGCCTCGAGCACGTGCGGCAATTCAACGCGACCTACAACTACTTCGACGGCATGAGCCACGCCGAGGTCGAGGATTTCCAGAAGAACTCGACCACCGGTCACCGTCCGACATGGAAGCTCGGCGAGAGGGGCATAACTGGGGATCCGCCGCCGTCACCCCGGTCGGCCGGCGGGTATGCTCGCTTCCGCATGAAGAACAAGGGTGATCCGCACGAATTCCTCGGTGAGGAGCCGGCGCGCGAACCACAGAAACGCCGTGGTTTGAAGCCTCTGGAGCGCAAGGCGCTCGACACCATGCACTTGTCCGAGTCGGCGACGAAGAACGACATCAAGTCCCGCTTCAAGGAACTGGTTAAGCGCCATCACCCGGACGCCAACGGTGGCGACCGAGGCTCGGAAGAAAAGTTGCGCGAGATCATCCAAGCCTATAACTACCTGAAGCAGGCGGGGCTGGTTTAAGTCACCACCCGACTGCTCGGATTTTGGATCGGATGCATGCGCCGCTAGGCGCTGGCCGGTCAAGGCAACCAGGGATCAGGAACGAACAGGACAATGCGCGCCCAAGCTCAGGCCGGGGCTCCCGGCATGCCGGACACCAAGATCTCCGTCCGCAAAGTTTTTGCCATCGACATCGATCTCGAGGTGCCGGCCTATTCGCAGCCCGACCCGCACGTTCCGGATCTGGATCCCGACTACCTTTTCAACAGGGACGTGACACTCGCGATCCTTGCGGGCTTCAAGCACAACCGCCGCGTGATGGTTCAGGGCTACCACGGCACCGGCAAGTCGACGCACATCGAGCAGGTGGCCGCGCGTCTCAACTGGCCGTGCGTGCGCGTCAACCTCGACAGCCACGTCAGCCGCATCGATCTCATCGGCAAGGATGCGATCGTGCTCAAAGACGGCAAGCAGATCACCGAGTTCAGAGAGGGCATTCTGCCCTGGGCGCTGCAGAACAACGTCGCGATCTGCTTTGACGAGTATGACGCCGGCCGCCCGGATGTGATGTTCGTGATCCAGCGCGTGCTCGAGGTGTCGGGCAAACTGACGCTGCTCGACCAGTCGAAGGTGATCCGTCCGCACCCGGCGTTCCGGCTGTTCTCGACCACCAATACGGTTGGTCTGGGCGACACGACAGGCCTCTATCACGGTACGCAGCAGATCAACCAGGGCCAGATGGACCGCTGGTCGATCGTGGCGACGCTCAACTATCTGCCGCACGACGACGAGGTCGGCATCATCCTGGCGAAGGCCAAGGCGTTCGCCAAGAGCGAGGCCAAGAAGAAGGTCGTCAACAACATGGTGCGCGTGGCGGATCTCACCCGCTCGGCCTTCATCAACGGCGACCTGTCGACCGTGATGAGCCCGCGCACGGTGCTGACCTGGGCCGAGAACGCCGAAATCTTCAACGCCGTCGGCTTTGCTTTCCGGATGACGTTCCTCAACAAGTGCGACGAACTGGAGCGGCCGCTGGTCGCCGAATTCTATCAGCGCTGCTTTGGCGAGGAATTGCCGGAGTCGGCCGCCAACGTCGCGCTGAGCTGAGAAGTGCGGGTGACAGGAGGCAAGCTGCGATGGGTAAGGCAGCCGTCAAGATCCCAAGCGACCGACCACCTTCTGCAACCCGCTACGAGGACGACCTCTTCACATGGGTGCAGGAGCAGGTGGCGCTGCTAAAGTCCGGGCGGCTAGACGCGATCGATGCGTGCAATATCGCGGAGGAGCTGGGCGACGTGGGGAGCGAGCAATACAACAAGCTCGAAAGTGCCATCGCCATCGTCTGCCAGCACATCCTCAAGTGGGACCACCAGCCGTCACGGCGCTCCAGAAGCTGGCAATTGTCGATCCGCAGCCACCGAGCGCGGATCCGATCGGTGCTCGACGACAACCCAGGCCTTAAAAGCCGTATCGGGCAGGCGATGACGCGCGGCTACAGGTACGGACGTGATCGTGCGCTCGATGAGACAGGGCTGACAGATGACGCAATGCCTGAGATCTGCCCGTTCACCTTCGAGGATTTGCTCGAGCGAGAATTCGTGATTGCGCCGAGGCCGCGTCGCAAGCGCTAGCAGCCGGTCATTTCGCGCGCAACTGATCGCGCGACTAGGAAACTAACCCAAATGGCCACCCCTCCCAAGAAGAACCGTGAGTCTCCGGCCGAGCCGTTCAAGCGCGTGCTCGGCCTTGCCACGCGTGCCATTGCCGGCGACGAGGAGATGCAGGTCACCTACGCGCCGGGTAAGCCGGAGGCCGATGGGCGCAACGTGCAGTTGCCGGAGCCGTCCCGCGTGCCGTCGGCCAAAGAGATCGCGGTGATCCGAGGCTGGGCCGACAGCTTCGCGCTGACCGCTGCCCGGCACGACCAGAAGCTGCACAATCGTCTGGCGCCGAGTGCAGGTCCCGCCCGCGCCGTGTTCGAAGCCGCCGAGCGCGCCCGGGTCGAGGCGCTGGGCTCGCGCCGCATGAGCGGCATGGCCAAGAACCTCACCGCGAAGGTCGAGGACCAGTACGCGCATGGCCGCTTCGCCGAAGTGTCCGACCGTTCGGAGGCGCCGATCGAAGACGCGCTGGCGCTGCTCGTGCGCGAGAAGCTGACCGGTCAGGCGCCACCCGCCACCGCGAAGGGGCTCGTCGACGTGTGGCGGCCCTTCATCGAGGAGAAGGGTGCGAAGGGCTTCGCGCAGCTCGAGAAGGTGGCCGAGAACCAAGCCGCGTTCGGCCGCATGATGCGCGAGATGTTGAAGTCGCTGCAGTTGTCCGAAGACTACTCGGACGGCGAGGAGCAGGAGGGCGACCAGGACGAGGAGCAGCCCGACAGCGGCGAGTCGGATGCGCAGGACAGCGCCGACCAATCAGATGGCGACGACGAGCAGTCGGATGAGCAGCGGGCCGAGGGCGAGGACAACGAAGCCGCCGAGACGCAGGAGGCGAGTGAGACGGACGAGTTCGACGCCGACGCAGACGGCGAGGACATGGCCGACACCAAGGAGCCGTGGCGGCCGAACACGTCCGTGCTCGATGATCCGGAGCGCTTCGGATACAAGGTGTTCTCTAAGGCCAACGACGAGGAGATCGAGGCCGACGAGCTGTCGACACCTGACGAGCTCGAGCGGTTGCGCGCCTTCCTCGACAAGGAGCTGCGCAATCTTTCCGGCGCCGTCGCGCGGCTCGCCAACCGCCTGCAGCGTAAGCTGCTCGCGCAACAGAACCGTGCCTGGGATTTCGATCTCGAGGAGGGCGTGCTCGATCCTGCGCGGTTGCCGCGCATTATCGTCGATCCGATGTCCGCACTGTCGTTCAAGCGCGAGCGCGATACCAACTTCAAGGACACCGTCGTCACGCTGCTGCTCGACAATTCGGGATCGATGCGCGGGCGTCCGATCATGGTTGCGGCATGCTGCGCCGACCTTCTCGCGCGCACGCTCGAGCGCTGCGGCGTCAAGGTCGAGATCCTGGGCTTCACGACGCGCGCCTGGAAGGGCGGGCAGTCGCGCGAGGCGTGGCTGGCGGCTGGCAAGCCCGGCAACCCGGGCCGCCTCAACGATCTGCGTCACATCATCTACAAGACGGCGGATGCACCGTGGCGGCGTTCGAAGCGGTCGCTGGCGCTGATGATGCGCGAGGGGTTGCTCAAGGAGAACATCGACGGCGAGGCGTTGGCCTGGGCGCACAACCGCCTGCTCGGCCGGCCCGAGCAGCGGCGTATCCTGATGATGATCTCGGACGGCGCGCCGGTCGATGATTCGACGCTCTCGGTGAACTCCGGCTGCTATTTGGAGCGGCACCTTCGGCAGGTGATCGAGGAGATCGAGACCAAGTCGCCGGTCGAACTGATTGCCATCGGGATTGGGCACGACGTGACGCGCTACTACCGCCGCGCGGTGACGATCACCGATCCGTCGGAGCTGGCGGGCGCGATGACCGACAAGCTCGTCGAGCTGTTCGACGAGACGGCCGGACCGACGGGACCCAATCAAGGCCAGAGCAGGGGACGCGGCAGCGGCCGCAGACGGCGCGGCGGAGGCCGTCCTGCGGCACGGTGAGAGTGCGGGTTCTGGCGATGCGCGGGTTCCTGGCAGAATGGCTGCCGTCGGCGATTTTTGTGGCGATTGTCGGGTATTATGTCTGTCGCAGCTTGCTTCGCTCCGCCGGCACGTTGGCCGATGCCCCGAAGGTGCCGGAGCCGCCGCGTCTGGCGTGGTCGTCTGAGCATTCGGTGATCGATGACCCCGGTCACTTCGGATATCGCGTCTTTACCGACGAATTCGACGAGGAGGTCGCAGCACATGCGCTTCTCACGCCGTTGGAACACATGCGAATTCAAACGGTGCTGCGCCAACAATTCGCTGAACAGCGCATCGAAGCGCCAGCGCGTACGCTGTCGATCCTGATGATGCCGCATCTGCCCCACGGGCAGGTCACGGTGACGCTGCTGCTCGATAACTCGGGCTCGCTCAAGGGCAACGGGCAACGCTTACTGTTCACGCTGGTCGAGATCATCGGCCGGGCACTCGATCGCAATGACGTCGCGTTCGAGATTCTGGGCTTCACGTCATCGGGCTGGAAGGGAGGCAGGTCGCGAACCCGCTGGCTTGACGAGGGACGTCCCGAGATGCCGGGTCGCCTCTGTGATCTGCGCCACATCGTGTACAAGCCATTCGCGGCCAGTTGGACCGATGCTCGAGGCGATCTCGCCGTGCTCTTGCATGACCCAGTCCTGAAGGAGAATGTCGACGGCGAGGCGTTGGTCTGGGCCTATCGCCGCCTGATTGAGCGACCCGAACCGCGCCGCATCCTGCTCTTTGTCTCTGACGGTGCGCCGGTCGACGATTCGACGCTTCACAGCAATGCGGGGTGGTTCCTCGAGCGCCATCTCCGGCATGTGATCGAGGAAATCGCGGGTCGCAGGCTGGTCGAGATCGCTGGCATCGGTCTGGGGACTGGGCAGCACATTCGCGACTACCTTGATCGCGCCGCAATCATCGGGGACTGGGCAGATCTCCGGCGGGATCGGATGGTCGAGATCGCAGGGCTGTTCGAACCGGACAGAATTGAGTCCACATGACGTTGGCTGATCGCGCATCGCGCCGGACGATACTTGCTGCTCTCGCAGCGGGCGCGGGTGCGTTTGCGTTGAGGTCGGTCGACGCCTTGTCGCAGTCTCCTTCCCCTTCCCCTGCTCCCTCCCCCACTGCCGCATCGGTGGCGCCGCGGGAACCGGGGCTCAATGTGCCGGCCGAGGTGCGTGCGATCGAGATCACGGCGCGGCCGATCGCGTCGTTCTCGCGCACCGGATCGGGGACGCGCTTCGGGCGGCTCGAGTATCGCGGCGGATTTGTCATGTCGTCGCCGGCGAAAGGCTTCGGCGGCCTCTCTGGCATCGTCGTGGAACCGGACGGGCGGCGGGTGATGATGGTATCCGACGAGGGTGCGTGGTTCACGGGCGAGATCGTCTATGAGGCTCAGCGTCCGACCGGTATTCGCAATGCGCGCATGGGGCCGATCCGCGGTGTCGGCGGACGGCAGCTCGACCGAAAGCGCGATCTCGACGCGGAGTCGCTGGCGCTGATCGACGGCAACCTGACGCGCGGCACGGTGTTGATCGGTTTCGAGCGCAACCAGCGGATCGGCCGGTTTCCAATCCTGGACGGCGTGCTGCAGGCGCCCGCGGGCTATCTCAAGATGCCGCCCGAGGCTCGGCGCATGCGTACCAACAAGGGCTTCGAGGCGGCAACCATCCTGCAGGGCGGGCCGCACAAGGGCGCCGCGATCGCGTTCTCGGAGCGGTTTCCGGACAATCCCGCACAGCACACCGGCTGGTTGTGGGTGAAGGGTGAGCCGCAGCGCTTAGGTTTTGCCGACATCGGCGAGTTCGAGGTGACGGATGTGGCGTCGCTCCAGGACGGCACGCTGCTGGTGCTAGAGCGCCGATTCCGCTGGACCGAAGGCGTCAAGATGCGCATCCGCCGGTTCGATCCCACCGAAGTGCGGCCCGGCGCGGTGATGCAGAGCGATTTGCTGATCGAGGCCGACATGGCCTTCGAGATCGACAACATGGAAAGCCTGGCCGTGCACCGTGGGCTGCGCGGGGAGACGATCCTGACGCTGGTGTCGGACGACAATTTCAATTCGTTCCTGCAAAGGACGATCCTGCTGCAGTTCGCCCTTGTCGACGATGGCACGGCGGCTGCGCGGCGCTGAGGGTGCCGGCAACTGTTGGCGGCAAGGATTTTTCCCGCATAGAGTTGGCGATAGGCGCAGCTTGGCCGCCAACTTCGGGAGTACACTCATGCCCCTCAACGCCGACACCGACACCACGACGCCGAAGTACCTGCGCGACAAGTATGCGATCGCCGGCATCGGCGAGACCACCTATGTGCGCGGCTCCGACAAGACGACGCGGGCGCTCGGCACCTGGGCGATCCGAAACGCGCTCGAGGATGCGGGCCTGAAGGCTGGCGACGTCGACGGCATGCTGTCCTACTCGGGAAACGACTCGACGATGTCGACGTTCATCGCGGGCGACCTCGGGATACGGCTCAATTTCTACATGGACGTGCACGGCGGCGGCTCGTCGATCGAGGCGCTGATCGGCATCGCCGTCGGCGTGATGGAAGCCGGCATGTGCAAGGCAGTGGTGATCTTCCGCGCCATGAACGGCTTCAGTCAGGTGCGCATCGGCGGCACGGGCGCGCGCTCGGTTGCGGCGGTCACCGGCGACCAGATTCATTCGCGCGCCTACGGCTGGCAGAGTGCGGGACAAAGCTTCGCGCCGGCCTTCATGCGCCATATGCACGACTACGGCACGACGCCAGAGCAGGTGGCGCACGTCAAGATGTTCCACTCGCACCACGCCTCCAACAACCCGAAGGCGTTCTACAAGAAGCGCTACACTGTTGCGGAGGTGGTCTCGAGCCGCATCATCTGCAAGCCGCTGCATCTGCTCGACTGCTGTGTGGAGACCGACAACGCCACCGCGATCATCGTCACCCGGACCGAGCGCGCACGCGACATGCGCCAACCGCCGGCGCTGATCCGCGCCATCGTCGGGCGCTGCTCGAAGCCCCGGATCGATATGCATTATCAGGCAGGACCGATCTCGACCGTGGCCGGGCGCTATGCGCGCGAGATCCTGTGGCCCAACTCCGGCGTGATGCCCGAGGACATCGACGTCACCGGTTCCTATGACGCCTTCACGTTCACGACCATGTTGCAGCTCGAGGACTATGGCTTCTGCCGCAAGGGCGAGGGTGGCGACTACGTCTCGAACGGGACCATCAAGCTCGGGGGAAAACGGCCGAACAACACCTCGGGCGGGCATCTGTGCGAGGGATACACGCACGGCATGAACATGGTGATCGAGAACGTGCGGCAGTTGCGGCACGATGCGGATGATTCGTGTCCGCTCGGTGCCGACGGAAAGCGACAGCATACCTACGACTACAAGGAGGGTGGCTGCCGGCAAGTGAAGAAGGTCGAACTGACGGCGAACCTTGGATGGGCGAATCCGGGGACGGGAAGCGCCATGGTCATGCGCCGGAGTTAATATAGGGCGGATTGCCCGACTCTCGACTGGCCACTCCCCACGCCCGCCTTCTTTCCATACTTCGGAGCCTCCGATGCCCATTTCCGCTACATATCTCGGCATGCCGCTTGTGATCGAGGATCTCGACGGCGAAAATCTCGCGTACTTCAAGCACTGCGCCGAGCACGCCTTTCAACTGCAGAGTTGCGATGCTTGCAATCTCTACCGTTATCCGCCGACGACGGCGTGTCCATGGTGCTCGTCACCGAAGTCGACGTGGAAGCCGGTCGAGGGGCGCGGCGCGGTGCACTCCTATTCGGAGGTGCATCACGCGATCCAGCCGGCGTTCAAGAGCCATACTCCCTACATGGTGCTGATCGTCGATCTCGACACGCAGAAGGGCAAGCCGACAGCGCACGAGGCGCTGCGCGTGGTCGGCAACCTGACGACGCCCGACGGCAAACTTGCGCCGGCCGATCAGGTGCGCAGCGTCGGCATCGGCACGCGCGTGCGCATGGTGTTTTCCGACGTTGCGCCGGGCATCGCGATCCCGCAGTGGACGATCGATGAGGCAGGCGTGCAGCCGGCGAAGCCTTGGCGATATCCGCAGGAGTGAGAGAGACGGGAGTGGCCGTCGCCAGCCGGGCTTCGGTCTGAAGCTACCACCGGAGCGGTGTCAGGGCGGCGTAGACGGCGCGGGCTGTTTCGCGGCAAGATCGGGCGAGCAACGAGGAGATGGCAGATGGCGACGGCATTCGACGAGGTGATGGCGGTGCGCGGGCGCGGCAAACCGGCCCCTGGCGAGGTCGCGATTGCGGGCGCCGATCCGGTGCTGTCGACGCGATTTCGCATCGGCGAGACGGCGGCGGCCGTGCTCGGCGGTGTCGGGGTCGCCGTCAACGACATCTGGGAATTGAAGACCGGACGCCGCCAGAAGGCTTCGATCGATGTGCGCCACGCGTCGGCGGGCCTCAGGAGCGTCGAGTATCTGCAGCGCCGGGACGTGACGGGCAAGTTTCAGAGGGTGGTCAATCCGGGCCACGAGGCGATGCGGGCCATCACGCAGCCGTGGCAGTGCAAGGATGGCAGCTGGGTGCTGACCCACTTCGGGCTGCCGAACCTGAAGGCGCGGATGTCGAAGCTGCTGGGGCTTTCCGAGCCGACGCCGGAAACCGTCGCCGCGGCGGTGGCAAAGTGGAACGCGCTCGATCTCGAGGCGGCGATCGACGACAATCGTGTCTGCGGCGGCATGGTGCGCACGTTCGACGAGTGGCTGGCGACGCCGCACGGACAGGTGCTGGCGAAGAAGCCGATCGTCGAGGTGATCAAGATTGCGGATTCAAAGCCTGAGCCGCTGCCGAAAGGCGACAGGCCGCTGTCGGGCATTCGAGCGCTCGACCTCACGCGCATTCTCGCCGGTCCGATCTGTGCGCGTACGCTCGCCGAGCACGGCGCCGAGGTGCTGATGGTGACGGCCGAGCGGCTGCCGCAGATCGCCGAGCACGTGATCGATACCAGCCATGGCAAGCGCAGCTGTTTTCTCGACTTGGGCAACGCGGGCGACGTGGCGAAGCTGAAGGAGCTTGCGAAATCCGCGGACGTGTTCAGCCAGGGCTATCGGCCCGGCATGATCAAGACGCTGGGCTTTGGACCCGATGAGCTGGCGGCGATCCGGCCGGGCATCATCTACTCGTCGATCAGCTGCTATGGACCCGACGGCCCGTTCAGCCATCGCGGCGGCTGGGAGCAGGTGGCGCAGACCGTCACCGGTATCTGCCACGACAACAATCCGGCGCGACCGCATCTGCTGCCGGCGGCGGCGTGCGACTACACGACGGGCTATCTCGCGGCCTATGGCATCCTGCTGGCGCTGGCGCGCCGGGCGACCGAGGGCGGCAGCTATCACGTGCGCGTGTCGTTGTGCCAGTCGGGCATGT
The DNA here is from genome assembly GCA_031418955.1 of Hyphomicrobiales bacterium. GTDB lineage: Bacteria > Pseudomonadota > Alphaproteobacteria > Rhizobiales > Hyphomicrobiaceae. The sequence goes on from JANOJW010000387.1 coordinate 12,252, forward strand.
TCATCCAGCGCCAGGGCATGGTCGAGTTCCCGCGCGCCGACATGGAGGTGTCGGGAGAGGTGCTCGATCAGATCTTCATCGAGAGTGCGCCCAAGAGCGGGGCGATTCGCCATCTCGGGCCATTGCTTCGCCTCTCGGAGACGCCGCCGCGGTGGGTGCGTCCGACGCCGGTGCTCGGCGGCGATGCGCCGGAGTGGGCGCCTCTTGTTGCGCCTTCGGATGCCGACCCGCATCCGGCGCGTGCAGCGGAGTGAACGGCCATGCTCGCCGAGATCGACGAAAAGGCTGCGACCGGTGAGATCGCCGCGATTTTCGAGGACGTGCGGCGACTCTGGGGCGTGCCCTATGTGTCGGCGATCCACCGGCATCTGGCGACCAGGCCTGGTGTATTGGAGTGGGCGTGGGAGGCGGTCGGGCCTGCGTTCCGGTCCGGCGTGGCGCAGGAAACGGCGTGGCGCGCAGTTGCGGATGTGAGGATTGCGCCGTTGGCGGCGATCCCGCGCGATGCGCTGGCTGTGTGGGGCGTCGACGATAAGGGGCTCGAGACGGTACGTTCGATCGCCGACGGCTTCGTGCGGGTGGCGCCGGTCAACATGATGTTCGCTGGCCTCGTGAAGGCGCTGCTCGAGGGCAAGGCGCCTTTTGCTGCGCCTTCAGATGCCCACTCGCATCCGGCGCGGGGTGGACAGGTTCGCGCGGACGCGTGGTCGCCGCCGACGCCATTGCCTGCGCCGCCTGCCATGGTGGCGCCCGATGCGCTCGATGCGGCCCAGCGCGGCGTGCTGATGCGGTTTGCGACGGAGTCGGGCGGCAAGCCGTTCGTGCCCGGGCTCTATCGCATGCTCGCGCATTGGCCAGGTCTGCTCGCGCATCTGGCGACCGTGCTGATGCCACGGCTCGACGCGTCCGAGACACACAGTGCCTGCGACGTCGTTCGTGCGCGCATCGATGCGGCGGTGCCCGACGTGCTCGCAACGCTGCCGGTCGTGCCGCCGAAGCGGCCGATGCCGAGCGCGGCTGAGCGCGCTCATTTCCTCACGATCGGGGGAACGTATCGCAAGACCTCGCCGGAGCTGATCGTGCTCGGCCGGTTGATCGGGGATGCGGTGTCGGCGGCGTGAGCGGGATGAGGCCCGGCACAGCCAAAATGTTGTCATCCTCGGGCTCCGTCCCGAGGACATATGGCGCAGCAATCTCAATCGTGTCCGTTGATCACCGAGATGCTGCGATTCCATCTGGAACGGGCATTCTCGGCTCCCTGCGCTCTCCAATCACTCGTCTTGAGCAAGCGGTGAAATGGGTCCTGGGTACATGCCCGTGGTTGACAACCGCAAGGTAATGCGAAGGCAGCGAGGCACTCA
>JANOJW010000388.1:0-2803 GCA_031418955.1 Hyphomicrobiales bacterium
GGGCGAGGGCGGGCGCACCGGCTCGCCGGAACCCCGCTCGAAACTCAAGGCGGTCGGGTGCGCGGGCCGCCTCAAGCAGTACCAGGAGCTCGACGACGGCCGGCTGATGATCGGGCTGAGCGGCGTCGCACGGTTCCGCCCGCTCGATGAGGTCGCGCTCGACAAGAGCTATCGCTCGTTCCGCGTCGATTATCGCGATTTCGCGCACGATCTGACCCCCAGCCACGGCGGCGAGGACGTCGATCGCCCGCGCCTGATCGAGACGTTGAAACGCTATCTGCCGACGCGTGGCATGCAGGCCGACTGGGGCAAGATCGAAAAGACGGAGACCGAGGATCTGGTCAATTCTCTCGCCATGGGCAGTCCGTTCGGGGCCGAGGAGCGGCAGGCGCTGATCGAGGCGTCGAGCCTGAAGGAGCGCGCCGAGCATCTCGTCACGCTCGCCGAGATGGAGATCGCCGGTGGCACCAGCGGCGACCGCATGCAGTGAGCGCGCGTGAGATGAGCGAGCCAGAAACACCCACGCCCGCGCCGCAGGCAGAGCCCGATCAGCCCGATGCGGCGCGGCCCGAGCGCGTCGACCCGCGGCTGCTCGAGCTGCTGGTGTGCCCGATCACCAAGTCGTTTCTCGTCTACGACGAGGCGCGCCAGGAATTGATCAGCCGTTCCGCGCGGCTCGCCTATCCGATCCGGCGCGGTGTGCCGCACCTGCTGGCGGCCGAGGCGCGATCGCTCGACGACGGGGCAAATGTCAAGGTCTGATCGCGATTGGGCGCGCGACGTTATATTATGATTTGTCAAGGGACTTAGGTCCGTCGGCTTCAGTCTTAGTTGACGATGCCGGCGCCAGCATGGTTCATCGGCTTAAACATCAATTGCCAGCGATCGATGGGGCCGATTCATGTCCAAGTTCACGCGCGTAGCACGCGAGCGGGCGCTGCTTGACCAAATCCTGAAACCCGGCAGCCGTCTCGACCGTCGGCGCTTTCTGGTCGCCGCCTCCGGCATGGCCGCCGCTCTGACGGCGGGCAACAGAGCCGAGGCTCAACAAGTTGCGGCTCGCCAGGTGCCGACACTGCCGCCGCCCGACACGCTGCACGTCTCTGCCCGCGCCGCCGCCGGACGCCAGCGCCCCAACTTCGTCAAGGACCTCGGCGGCCTCGTCGATCTCAACGCCACCAACCAGGGTGGCGCCTACTGGAATTTCCAGTCCACCATCACGCCGATCGAACAGTTCTTCGTGCGCAACGAGTTCGCGACGCCGCGCGCCGAGAGCGATCCGCGCGTCGCTCCCGAGCACTGGAAACTCGTCATCCACGGCGACGGCATCGAGCGTCCGCTCACCATCACCTACGACGACCTCCTCGCGATGCCGTCGCGCTCGATCGTCGCCACCATGGAATGCGCGGGCAATGGCCGTTCGCTGTTCTGGGAGCAGCAGGACATGGTGAGCGATCCGCAAAACGTCGGCGGCACCGGCTGGGGGCTCGGCGGCATCGGCCAGGCCGAATGGCAGTACGTCCCGATCAGCCACATCCTGTCGCTGGTCGGCCTCAAGAAGTCCGCCAAGGCCTGCCTGTTCTGGTCGGGCGTCGACAACAAGGACAACATGCCAGGCGTCGAAGGCGACCGCGGCCGCCCGATCAGCGCTGCCATGCTGCGTGCCTACAGCGATACGATCGGCCTCGCCTTCCGCATGAATTCGCAAGACCTGCCGCCCGATCATGGCGGCCCCGTACGCGCGCTGGTGCCGGGCTTCTGCGGCGCGGCGTCCACGAAGTGGCTGACCGAGATCAAAATCGCGACGCACGATTTCTGGGTGCCGCTGAACTCGACCGCGCACGTCAAGATCGGGCCCGCCTACAATCCGCCCAAGCCCCGGCCCGGCGACGAGTTCCGCGGCGGCATCACACCCGACCAGGTGCTCGGACAAGCCGTGACCTGGAGCCCGCCGAAATCGCTGATCACGGTGCCGCTGGTGCTCGAGAAGCAGCCGCGCATCCCGCACAACTATCCGCTGCAGCCAGGCGACTGGCCGAAGCTGTCGGCCGGCGCGCAGACCTTGCGCGGATTTGCCTGGGCGCCGCAACACGGCGTGCGCCGCGTCGAGTACCGGATCGACGGCGGCCCCTGGCAGGCGGCTCGGATCAGGGGACCCAACCACGGCCGCTACGGCTGGGTGCGCTTCGAGGCCCCGTGGCAAGCCACGGCCGGCCGCCACGTCGTCGAAACGCGCGTCACCGATCGCAGTGGCGCAGCGCAGCCAGCGACCGTCCCCTACAACCAGGGCGGCTTCGACTTCTGGGCCGTGCCGAAGTTCAAGATCGAGGTGGTGTGAGCCGCGCGCGCCATCGGCCCAGCCTCTCAATACCCCTCGTCGAGCAGCGGGAATGCGGCGAACGGGCCGGGGCGGCCGATCGGGGTGCAGGTCGTCAGATAACGCGGGTCGAGCGCGGCGAACGCGGTGACGCCGAGCAGCCCCAGCACGCGGCGCGTTTCGTCCTCGATGATCTCGAGCGCGCGCACGACGCCCGCTTCCCCGGCGGCCGCCAGCGCCAGGCCTTGCAGCCGCCCGATGCCAACTGCGTCAGCGCCGAGCGCCATCGCCTTGACGACGTCGGCGCCGCGCATGAAGCCGCCGTCGACGACGATCTTTGCCCGTCCCCGCACCGCTTCCACCACCTCGGGCAGCACCGCGATGCCGCCGAGCCCGTGGTCGAGCTGGCGTCCGCCATGGTTCGACACGTACACGACCTCGACGCCGTGCTCGACGGCGATGATCGCGTCCTCGGCGGTGGCGATG
>JANOJW010000389.1:0-14411 GCA_031418955.1 Hyphomicrobiales bacterium
GAACTGCGCGAAAGCCGCGAGCTCGCGGTACTGGGCGAGCGCCAGGCGCACGCCGCCGCCGAGCTTCTTGATCACCTTGGTCTGGGCGGCACCACCCACGCGCGACACCGAGATGCCCGCGTTGATGGCGGGACGGATGCCCGCGTTGAAGAGGTCCGTCTCCAGGAAGATCTGGCCGTCGGTGATCGAGATCACGTTGGTCGGGATGTAGGCGGACACGTCGCCCGCCTGGGTTTCGATCACGGGCAGCGCGGTCAGCGAGCCCTTTCCGGCGGCGTCGCCCATTTTGGCGGCGCGCTCGAGCAGGCGCGAGTGGAGGTAGAACACGTCGCCGGGATAAGCCTCGCGGCCGGGCGGACGGCGCAGTAGCAGCGACATCTGGCGGTAGGCGACGGCCTGCTTGGACAGGTCGTCGTAGATGATCACGGCGTGCATGCCGTTGTCGCGGAAGAACTCGCCCATGGCGCAGCCGGTGAACGGCGCCAGGAACTGCATCGGGGCGGGATCGGACGCGGTGGCCGCGACGATGATCGAGTAGTCGAGCGCGCCGCGATCCTCGAGCGCCTTCACGAACTGCGCGACGGTCGAGCGCTTCTGGCCGATGGCGACATAGACGCAGTAAAGCTTCTGGGTCTCGTCAGTGCCGGCGTTGAGCGATTTCTGGTTGAGGATGGTGTCGAGCGCGACCGCCGTCTTGCCGGTCTGGCGGTCACCGATGATCAGCTCGCGCTGACCACGGCCGATCGGGATCAGTGCGTCGACCGACTTCAAGCCGGTGGCCATCGGCTCGTGCACCGACTTCCTCGGGATGATGCCCGGCGCCTTGACGTCGACGCGCGAGCGCTTGTCGGCCTTGATCGGGCCCTTGCCGTCGATCGGATTGCCGAGGCCGTCGACCACGCGGCCGAGCAGGCCCTTGCCGACCGGCACGTCCACGATGGCGCCGGTGCGCTTGACGGTGTCGCCTTCCTTGATGCCGCGGTCGTCGCCGAAAATGACGACGCCCACGTTGTCGGCCTCGAGGTTCAGCGCCATGCCGCGCACGCCGCCCGGAAACTCCACCATCTCGCCGGCCTGCACCTTGTCGAGGCCGTAGACGCGGGCGATGCCGTCACCGACGGACAGCACCTGACCGATCTCGGAGACCTGCGCTTCCCGGCCGAAATTCTTGATCTGCTCCTTGAGAATGGAGGAGATCTCGGCAGCTTTGATATCCATCAGCGGACCTCTTTCATTCGGGTCTTGAGATTGTCGAGCTTGGTGCGCAGCGAGCTGTCGATCATGCGCGAACCCATCTTGACGACGAGACCGCCGAGGAGGGCTGGATCGACATGCGCGGTGATTTTCATTTTCTGGCCACCAGCGGACGACTTCAGCGTGTCCTCGAGGGTCGCGAGTTGGGCCTCAGATAGCGGCAGCGCCGAGGTCACCTCGGCATTCACTTCACCGCGATGGCGGGCCAGCAGGTGGCGGAACGCCTTCAGCATGTCCTCGAGCGCGAACAGGCGGCGGTTCTTGGCGAGCAGCTTCACGAAGTTGAGGCCGAGCGGGGAGAGACCCGCCTGCGCCCCGAGCGCGCTGATCGCCCGGCCCTGGTCCTCCGACGAGATCACCGGGCTGCGGACCATGCGGCGCAGATCCGGGCTGCCGCCCAGCATCAGCCCGAGCCGCGTCACATCCTGCTCGACTTCGGCCAGCTGGCGCTGGTCGTTCGCCAAGTCGAATAGCGCGGAGGCATACCGGCCCGCCACGCTCGCCATCATTGGTTCGTCGGTCGCCACGTCGCTCGCTCTTTGCAAAAATGCCGCGTGCCATCCGGGAAGGCCGGTCAGCCCCTGGCTGGAGGCCCAGGCGGGCGCCCAATTGGAGAGAGACTCCGCGAGCGAAGACCCGTCGGCGGCACGCTGCCGCGACACCCCCGCATCGAAAGCCGGGGGTGCCTTAGCATGCAGTGGTCAGGCGTTCAACCCAGCGGCTCGGGGCGGGTTGCCGCATCGGTGGATGACCGCATCGGGCGATGGTGTGGCGGCGACATGAATGGCGGCTGCAAGCGTCGTTCAGAACCGGTTCAATGCGGGTCGGTCAGTTTGTCTCCAGAGACAGGACTGTCAACTCGAGAGGTCTCGAGATGCGCGAGAAGGAAACCAGCATGCTGATGACGCGGATCGCCTCACTGGTATCGGCCATTGCCCTTGGCCTGACGCTGATGATCCCGCTCACGGCGCTGGTCCGCGCTCACGTCGCGACCGCCCAGTCGACCACTGCTGCATCGGCGCCGGTCCAGCCCGATAGCCGAGTCCTGCCCGATAGCCGATAAGTTGCATCCCGGGAGCATCCCGCGGTTTTTGGGGGTGGGATCGGCTGGATGGACTCCCAGCATGCCTCCCGCAGCCTCAGGCAAGCTCGTGCAGCGCGTTCATCATGCGCCCGGCTATGGGGGAGCGGCCACCCTGCGCAATTGCGCTCAGCGGCCAAATTTGTGAGTTAACCTCGTTGCGCTGCGGTTGCAGTTGCAGGCCCGAGAGCCATCAGGCGCTAACGCAACCTTGCTGCGGGCCCGGGCAAATCGTGACGTTCCGTTAGGACTTCCTTCAGCGAACCTCAACGCTTGGCCGATAGGGTCGAGGCTCCCGTGCCCTCAACCGGCACGCCTTGGAGTCTTGCGACATGGAAGCCGTTCTTCGCTCGAGCCTTGCTCGCCGACTTGCCTCCAGCCGTGACACGGCGGGCGTGCTCGGCCTGTTCGCGGGCACGATCTTTCTCTCAGCCCTGCTGCTGTTCTCGGTGCAGCCGATGTTTGCCAAGATGGTCCTGCCCAAGCTCGGCGGCTCACCGTCGGTGTGGGCCGTGTCGATGTGCTTCTTCCAGGCGGTGCTGCTCGCCGGCTACTGCTACGCGCACGCGCTCAACCGCTTCGCGCCGACCCGCATCGCGCCGCTGGTGCATCTATGCGTCCTCGGCGTCGCCGTGCTGGCGCTACCGATCGGTCTCCCCGTTTCGGCAGCCGAGCCACCGACCGGTGACGCCTATTTCTGGCTGATCGGGGTGCTGGCGCTCGGCGTCGGCCTGCCGTTCTTCGCGGTTTCGGCCAATGCGCCGCTGCTGCAGTCGTGGTTTGCGCGTTCGGGCCATCCGCACGCCAAGGATCCCTACTTTCTCTACGGCGCCTCCAACCTCGGCAGCCTGATCGCGCTGCTCGCCTATCCGATCGCCGTCGAGCCGTTCGCGGGTCTTAGCCGGCAGGCGTCGTTGTGGGCTGCCGGCTTCGTCGCGCTCGGCATCACCATCGCGCTGTGCGGCGTGATGATGCTGTTGAACCAGAGCGACGAGACGGCCACTGCTTCGCCAGTGTCGACCGACGCCGACGGCAAGGAGTCGGCCGCCGCCCCAGTTGCGGATGCCCCGACGTGGATGCAGCGCGCCAGCTGGGTCGGCCTCTCGTTCGTGCCGTCGGGCCTGCTCGTCGCCTACTCGAGCTATGTGACGACGGATCTCGCCTCCGCGCCGTTCCTGTGGGTGCTGCCGCTCGCAGCCTTCCTCGCCACGTTCATTCTCGTGTTCCGCGAGAAGGCGGTCATCCCGCACGACTGGCTGATGGTGCTGCAGCCAGCCCTGGTCGGCGCGGTGCTGTTCGGCCTAGCGACGCCGGGTAACCGCGGCTGGATGATCGCCTGCATCGCCGGCACGGCTGCGTTCTTCGTGACCACGATGGTCGCACACCGCGAGCTCTACGAGCGCCGTCCCGCGCCCGCCCACCTCACCGAGTTCTATCTGTGGATGTCGCTCGGCGGCGTGCTCGGCGGCATCTTTGCAGCGCTCGCCGCGCCGCAGCTGTTCAACGCGATCTGGGAGTACCCGCTTCTACTGGTGCTCGGCATGGCGTGCCGCCCTGGCGTGTTCGCCCAGCGCCAGGACGCTCGCGAGATCCGCGATCTCGCCGCGCTGGGCATCGGCGCGCTGGTGGCGCTGCTGCTGATCGCTGGCGCCATGAAGAGCGGACAGATGTCTCAGCTGACGCTGCCGCGCCTGCTGTTCCTGTGCGGTTTCGGCTTCATCACGTTGGTCAGCGCGGCAAAGCCGGTGCGCCAGCTCGTCTGCGTCGCCATCATGGGTGCGACGATCGCGATCCTGCCGTCGGCGATGAACCGCGGCGATTCCGAGCGCAGTTTCTTTGGCGTGCATCGCGTCTCCACGACCAACGACAAGGAAATGCGCCTGCTCATGCACGGCACCACCATTCACGGCGCCGAGCGGTTGATTGACGACAAGGGCGAGAAGCTCGCCAATCCGCTGCCGGCGACCTACTACTATCCGGGCAGTCCGATGGCGCGCGGCGTCGATGCGGCCCGCTACACGACGGGCAAGTTCAACGAAGGCCTATCGGTCGGCGTCGTCGGCCTGGGTGCGGGCTCCATGGCCTGCCACAGCCGCGCATCGGAGGCCTGGCGCTTCTACGAGATCGATCCGCTGGTGGTGAAGATCGCGCGCGATCCGGCCCGCTTCTCGTTCCTGTCGCGCTGCCAGCCGAATGCCGACATCGTGCTGGGCGATGCGCGCCTGACGCTCGCCAAGGAACCGGCCGCCAGGTACGACTATCTCGTGATCGACGCCTTCTCGTCGGACTCGGTGCCGGTGCACCTGCTGACCGTCGAGGCCGTCAAGCTCTATCTCGACAAGCTGACGCCCGAAGGCATCCTCGCGATGCACGTGTCGAACCGCCATCTCGATCTCGTCGCGGTCGCCGCCTCGACAGTGCGTCAGGTGCCGGGCGCGCACGTGTGGCTCGGCGATGATCGTGTGCCGGAGCAGGGTTTCGACCAAGCCGCGAGCCACGTCGTGTTCGTCACGAAAAGCGAGGCGGCGGCGCGGATCGTCTCAGGGTTACCGTCGGTGGTCGCCATGCCGCCGGCCGACATGCCGGCCTGGACCGACGACTATTCCGACATCCTGGGCCCGCTGTTCCGCAAGTATCGTTGAGATGTGGGGTCGAACAAGAGTGTTTGACCCCATCACTGTTTACAAAGCCAGCCGGTAGACGCGGGCCGCCGTGTCGTGGAAGAGCGCGCGGCGCTCTGCCAGCGACAGTCGAGAGGTCGCCGCCTTGAAGCCCGAAAAGATGGTGTCGAACGAGCCGGTGAGCCCATCGACGGGGAAGTTCGAGGCGAACATGCAGCGGGCAGCCCCGAAGCTCGCGATCAGGTGCTCGATGATCGGGCGCTGCTGATCGAACGGCCAGCCGACGCCCTTGATGCCGAAGCCCGAGATCTTCATCGTCGTTTGCGGTGCGGACGCTGCGCGCTCGATTGCTCCGCGCCAGCCGAACATGGCGTCGGGCGAGCGGTCCACGGGCATGAAGCAATGATCGATCACGACCGGCGTCTGCGGGAACGCGGCGATGAGATCGAGTAATTCGTCGACATGCCACCACGGCGCCTGCAACTCGAAGTGCAGCCCATTCTCGCCGAGAGCCGCGTAGCCGCGCCGCCACGCCGGATCGCTCATGCTTCCCCTAGCGCCACGCTCGATGCGGTCAGGTGACGGGGCGGCCGTGGGTTTGTGGCGGACGCCTTTGACGAAAGCGAACGCGGCGTGCGCAGCGATCTCGTCGGGCGCATGCGGCGCATCGAGGATCGTGCGCGCGACGTGGGCTGCCGGGAAGCGCGGGTCAGTCTCCCGCAGGCCTGCGATCCAACGGGTCTCGTCGAGCTGGCGCGCCTCGTCCCACTCGGCTTCCATGGTGATGGTCGCGACCACGTTGTGGCCAGCCGAGACGCGATGGTAGTTGGCCGGCATGAAGTCGCGCCGGATCGCCGCATAGTCGCCGTAGCGGAACGGGATCCACGGCGGCGCGCACAGCCACGGCTGCGTGGCGAGGCTCAAGTCCCAGAAGTGGTGATGCGCGTCGATGATGGGAAGCTCGGCGTCGGTCACTCGCGTGGCTCCAGTGCGGTCTGATTGGCATCTCGCAATGGCGCGAGGCTTCGCCTATCCTGCCCCCTAGTGATCGCCGAGACAATCGAGGAGCCCCAATGCGCTGCGAGGTCGTTGCCATCGGAACCGAGCTGCTGCTCGGCATAATCGTCGACAGCAATTCGTCGTGGATCGGGGAGCAACTGGCGCTCGCCGGCATCGATTCGCTCTACCAGACCAAGGTCGGCGACAACTTCGCACGCATGGAGGCGGTGATCCGCCAGGCGCTGGAGCGCAGCGACGCGGTGATCTGCTGCGGCGGCCTGGGGCCTACGCAAGACGACATCACCCGCGACGTCATTGCGAAGGTGATGGGCGTCGAGTTGCGCCGCGACCAGGCCATCGCCGACGAGATCCGCCGCCGCTTCGAGATCCGCGGCCGCACCATGTCGGCCAACAACCTGCGGCAGGCGGACATCCCCGTCGGCGCGCAGCCGATCAAGGAGATGCCGGGCACCGCGCCGGGCCTCGTCTGCCCGGTCGGCCCCAAGGTGATTTATGCGGTGCCAGGCGTGCCGCGCGAGATGAAGGAGATGGTGGCTGGCACCGTGCTTTCCGATCTGCAGCGGCGCGCGGGGAAGGCGGCCGTGATCCGCAGCCGGACGCTCCGCACCTGGGGCCTATCGGAGTCCGGCATCGACGAGATGCTGACCGGGCGCATGGCCGAGCTCGACCGTACCGGCAACCCGACCATCGCCTTCAACGCCAGCGGCATCGAGGGCATCAAGGTTCGCGTCACGGCGAAGTGCGACACGGAAAACGCGGCCATCGCCCTGCTCGATGCGGAAGAGCAGGCGATCCGCGCCATCCTGGGCGACGCGGTGTTCGGCCTCGACGAGCAGTCGATGGAGCACGTGGTGCTCGGCCAACTGAAAGCCGCGGGCCGCACCCTGGCGGCGGCCGAGACGTTCACCGGCGGCATCGTCTCGCAGCGCATGACGGCGATCGACACGGATATGGCGATGTTCGTCGGGGCGACGATCGCTCCAGCCGCTGGCAGCGGGACGGCGCAAGCGCGGGCGCAGGCGGGCGCGAGCGCTATCAGGTCGGAGCGCCGGGCCGACTACGGCCTCGCCATCACGGCGCCGCTGCCGGCCGAGGGGTTCCCGAACGGCACGGTGTTCATCGGGATCGCCCACCCGGGCGGCCTGCTGGCGGAAAAAGTGGTGCTGCCCGGCAACCGGCCACAGATGCGCGAATACGCGGTGATCAACGCGCTGAACCTGCTGCGCCGGCAGCTCGCCACGGCCTGAACCGCAGCGAGCGGGGGGCAGTTCTGACCCGAAGCGGTCGGACGACAACCAATCGGTTGTCATCCTCGCGCTTGTCGCGAGGACCCATTCTCCGCTCGCGCAAGACGAACGATCAGAGAGCGTCGACAGCCGAGAATGGCTGGGTTCAAAGGGAATTCGCGGTGTCGCAGTGGTCAACCGAGCGCATTGAGAGTTCTGCGCCATGGGTCATCGGGACCAGCCCGATGATGACAACCGATAGGTTGTGCATCGTCAGCAAGTGGCCCGTCGTGTCGAGGTGGGCGCCGGGGGCGCCGGGTGGGTTCACCCTATTTTGCGAAACGCGCTGGAAACTTATGCCAGGTCTGCGTGCTGTTGCGCGCGGGCATCACGTTGCCGCCGATGCAAGGCAGCCCGCAGTTGGGGCTTCCCTCGGCGGCCCGGATCAATCAGATTCGTGCAGTGCGTCGGTGCTCGCCCTCAGGGCAGCGCCCCAAAATGTGATGCAAAAGAACGCGCTAGGCCTCTTTAACCCTGCCGCGACCCAACCTACGTTGGGTCGAGCGGGCGTTCGTGGCCGAAACATGAGCAGGATCTGCACGATGCAGCGAGACACGATGCAGCGAGCCGCGATGCGTCCGGCAACGGGTTTGGCATGGGCGGGTTTGGCTTGCGCCATCGGCCTCGTCGGAGCGGCCGGTGCCGCCGTCGCCTCGGACGGCCAAGGCTGGATGCGCTTCCCCAACCAGGAAGCTCGCAGCGGGACCCCGACCCTGGACCAGCCGTTCGACCATTCGGCCGCCACGCAGTGGGAGGCGAACCCACCAAAGGGCTTCCCGACGCTGTCGCCGGAAAACCTCAACGCGCTGAAGGCCGCGATCAAGCGCTATGAGGGCGTGGTCGAGAAGGGCGGCTGGCGCGCGTTGCCTGATGCGACGATCACGCCGGGCAGCTCAGGCCCCAATGTGGTGATCCTGGTCGAGCGGCTGGCCATGTCTGGCGACCTGCGCGAGGACGGCAGCAGCGGTTATTACGACGGCACGGTGGAGAAAGCCGTGCGGCGCTTCCAGGCCTCGAACGGTCTCACCCCCACGGGCGTGGTCGACAAACGTACCATTGCCGCGCTGAACGTGCCGGCGGCCTCGCGCCTGCGCCAGCTGCGCACCAACCTCGGCCGTCTGCAGGAGCTCGCCCGCGCGGTGCCGAAGAAGTACGTGGTGGTCAACATCCCGGCCGCCCAGATCGAGGCGGTGGAGAACGACAAGGTCGTGTCGCGGCATGCCGGCGTCGTCGGCAAGATCGATCGCCAGACGCCGATCCTGCGCTCCCAGATCCACGAGCTGAACTTCAATCCGGTGTGGCATCTGCCGCCGACGGTGATCGAGAAGGACCTGGTGCCGAAGGGGGCGGAGATGTCGCGCCGGGGTCAGGATGTGCTCGCCAAGTACGGCATCGAGGCACTCGGGGCCGACGGACGCAAGCTCGATAGCTCCAAGATCAACTGGGCCAATGGCGGCGCCAAGGGTCTAACCTATCGCCAGCAGCCGGGCCCCGAGAACCCGCTCGGCTTCGTCAAGATCAACTTCCACAACAGCCACTCCGTCTACATGCACGACACGCCGTCGCAGACGCTGTTTGGGCGCAACTTCCGCGCCGCCTCCTCGGGCTGCGTGCGTATTTCCGGCATCGAGCATCTGGCCGGCTGGCTGATGGCCGAGCAGGGTTGGACCTCGGAGAAGGTCGCCGCCATGAAGCAGTCGGGCGAGCGGCTGGATGTGCGCCTCAAAAAGCCGGTGCCGCTGTACTTCGCCTACATCACGGCCTGGGCGACGGAGGACGGCGTGATCCAGTTCCGCCGCGACCTCTACCAGAAGGACGGCGTCGGCCCGACCGCCTCGGCGTATTGAGTCCGGCCGCAGTGCCGGCTATGCGCGCCGTCGAGTCGTGCCACGTTACGACGACTGCCAGCAACCGGCGGCCTGCCGGTACATGCCGAGCTTGTAGGCAAGCGCATGGATTGCGCGAAATCGCCGGATGCGGGTGCCATCGAAGTTACCTCCGCAACAAGCTTGGAGGTACGGCATCGGCTCGCAAACCCCAGGGTACGAACGCCGTCCGGAACCCATGCTTGGCCAGCAGTTTTGCTGCAGCTTCGGCGCGACCGCCGACACAGCAGACAAGCAAGATAGTCTGGTTCGCAGATTTTGCTCGCACTAGCGACTTGTTCGCTCGCACTGCTGCGACGAATGCGTCTTCAGTCATAATCCGCGCATCGCCCTCGGGCATGGTCGAATCGAAACCGAGCAAAACATGTTTCCGCTTGAGTAGGAACTCGTCAGAGCAATCCCCAGCCATCCTGACATCGATCACGGGTCCGGAATTCGAGGCCAGGAACGATTCCAGCTTTTGCGCCGGCACCGGAAACGACCGCGCGGCCTTCTGCGCGTTCACGAAACTGCTGCAAAGGATCGCATACGACAAGAGAGCAGCACCGCAAGAAAGGATTCTAATCACAATCGCTACTCCAGATGGTTCCTGGAAAAAAGCACCCAGCAGGAAAACAGTCGACCAGTCGTCGATCACAAGGAACTCGCAGGCCTATTGCTTCTTCGCAGCCTGCCCGCCACCTTTGCTGACGTTGGTCCAATAGCCGGTGCGCAGGCACTCCTTGAGGGCGCGGTCGACATCAGCGCGGGTGTAGGCATTCGACGCTGGGTTCCTCACGAGCCAATCGCGGGCGTTCACGGCAATTTCCGTGCACGACTTTTCTTGAGCGTTGGCCGACGGCGCGTGCGCGAGCTGCACGATTGCAACGCAGATCGCTGCATAAGCAATTGCATCCCGCCTCATGGGTCGCTCCCAATAGGTCAGAATTCAGTTTTGAACAAAAGTAACATGGTCAGATCTGCACGCAAACATCGTAAGCGGACACGAGAGCCGTGTGCAAGTCGTTTCGCCGTGGCCCCGCCAACCGATCACGCGCGCCCGACCATAATGTGTGCGCCGGCCCGTCGATGTCATCGGGAAGCTTCCGTCCGTCGCGGAAATCATCACCGAGCCCATTGCTCCGCGGCAATTTCGGGCCTGCCTCGGGGACATCTGCGTGGGCTTCAGAACGCGTTATGCCAGATCGTCCTTGCTTGCCGGATTCCGTTGCTGGCCCATCGCCGACGACGACACACCTCGACACGCCGCATGTGACCCGCCACGCCGCGCGTGGTGGGCTCAGCGCCGCCGGCCACCCGCCAGGGGATTGGCCGGCGTCGCCTTGAGCGCGGCCACCAGCGCGGCCAAGTCGGCCGGCAGCGCGCTCGTGAAGCGCATCGCCTTCCCCGTTGCTGGATGCTCGAAGCCGAGCTCGGCCGCGTGCAGCGCCTGCCGGCCGAGCCGGAGAAGCGCGTCCTTCGCGGCCGGCGCCAGACGATTGGCAGACGACTTGTGGCTCGAGCCGTACAGCTCGTCGCCGAGCAGCGGGTGGCCGATGTGGGCCATGTGCACGCGGATCTGGTGCGTGCGGCCGGTCTCCAGGATCAGCGCGACCTCGGAGACGATCGGCAACCCCGCAGCGTCCGCAAACGTGGCGCCCGCCTCGTAGTGCGTGATCGCCGTGCGCCCAACGACCCGCGCGACGGCGATCCGCGTGCGGTTGTGCGGACTTCTTGCTAGCAACGTCTCGATGCGCCCTTGCCGCGGCGTCGGCGTGCCCCAGCAGAGCGCCCGATAAAGGCGATGCAGGCGGCCGTCCCGGCCGTGGGCGGCGAACTGCTCCGACAGGCTGCGGTGGGCCGCGTCCGTCTTGGCGACGACGAGGAGGCCGCCCGTGTCCTTGTCGAGGCGGTGCACGATCCCTGGCCGCTTGACGCCGCCGATGCCCGACAGGCTCGCGCCGCAATGGGCGATCAACGCGTTGACCAGCGTGCCGGTGGCGTGGCCGGCCGCTGGATGTACGACGAGGCCCGCCAGCTTGTCGATGACGATGACATGCGCGTCCTCGTGCGCCACGGTAAGCGCAATGGGCTCGCCCGCAGGCTCGGCAGGCACTGGCGGCGGCAGAGCTACCACGAAGACGTCGCCGGGTTTGGCCCGCTGTCCCGCATCGGCGACCGGTTTGCCGCCGCAGGTGACGGCGCCCTGGCGGATCAGCGACTGCACGCGAGACCGCGACAGGTCGGGAATGCGCTGGCTGAGCAGCTTGTCGACGCGCGCGCTGGCATCGGCGGGGGAAGCCTCGATCTCGATATGGGTCTCGATGGTTTGGGTCTCGCGCGGCGCGTCCGCGTGCTCTATGTCGTCGTCATCGTCCATGGCCGGTCTCCGCAGCGGAGTAGCCTTTGCCAGAACTCCCCGATCCCAAGGTCATCGCCACGCCAATGCCGTCACCCGAAACCGACAGCCCGACGCCGCCGATGTTCACCGAGGCCCAGATCCGGCGTCTCAAGGTCGCCGTGATCGCCATGGGGCTGGTGCTCGTGCTGGGGTTTCTGGTGGTCATCGGCCGCATCGTCCAACTGGCGTCGCGGCAGCCTGCTGGCCCCGATAGGCCTGTCGCCAGCGCTGCCGTCAAGCCCGCTGTGGGCCTAATGGTTCCGCCGGGCGCGGTGGTGCGCACTATCGCGCTCGATGGCGACCGGATCGCTGTGCAGTACGACAGCCCGGAAGGCCCTGGCATTTCGGTGGTCGATCTGAGGACGGGAGAGACCCTCACGCGGATCCGCATCGGGCCGGAGAGCCCGCGATGAGACCGGTTGCGCGAGGCTCACCGCGCCGCCGGGGGCGGCCATGAACATTGCCGCCTATAGCGATGCCCTGGTGGTGCTCGGGACGGCCGGCGTGGTGGTGCCCGCGGTGCGGCGCTGGGGCATCAACCCGGTGCTCGGCTATCTGGGCGCCGGCGCGCTGCTCGGGCCGCTGGGTCTCGGGTCCTTCATCGGCAGCCTGCCGCTGCTCTATTGGGTGACGGTGGTCGATGCGAAGAACGTCGCCGGCATCGCCGAGCTCGGTGTCGTGTTCCTGCTGTTCCTGATCGGGCTCGAGCTGTCGTGGGAGCGCCTGCTCACCATGCGCCGGCTGGTGTTCGGGCTCGGCCTGGCGCAGGTCGCGGCGACGACGACGCTGCTCGCCTCGATCGGGGCGCTTGTCGGACTGACGCCTGTGGTCGCGATCATCCTCGGCGCCAGCCTCGCGCTGTCCTCGACGGCGATCGTGCTCGATCTGCTCGCAGGCCAGGGACGGCTCACGACGGTGGCTGGCCGGACGAGCTTCTCGGTGCTGCTCGCGCAGGATCTGGCCGTGATCCCGGTGCTGATGTTCGTGTCGGTCGCTGGCGCACAGGCCGAAGGCTCCGCACTCGTGAAGCTCGCCAGCGCGCTGGCTCAGGCGACGATCGCGGTGGCGGTGATCGTCATCGCTGGCCGGGTGCTGCTGCGTCCGCTGTTCCGCTCGGTCGCGGGCGCCCAGTCGAGCGAGCTGTTCATCGCAGCGATCCTGTTCGTGATCGTCGGCTCCGGCGTCATTGCCGGCGTCGCGGGACTCTCGATGGCGATCGGCGCGTTCGTCGCCGGCCTGCTGCTCGCCGAGACCGAGTACCGCAAGGCGATCGAGGCGACCGTCGACCCGTTCAAGGGACTGCTGCTCGGCGTGTTCTTCTTCACCATCGGCATGAAGATCGACGCCCGCGAGCTGCTCGGCCAGCCGCTCGCGCTGGCGCTGGCGGTCGCGGGCCTCGTCGTGCTGAAGGCCGCGCTGATCTTCGGCTTGGCCCGACTGTTCAAGGTCGGAACGCTGGCCGCGCTCGAAACCGCGCTGCTGCTCGGGCCCGGCGGCGAGTTCGCGTTCGTCGCACTCGACCAGGCGGTCGGGCTCGGCATCATTCCACCGAAACTCGCGAGCTTCTGGCTCGCCGTGACCGCATTGACGATGGTGTTGATCCCGCTGCTGGCGTCAGCCGCGCGCAGAGTTTCCGCGTGGCTCGCGCCGGCGACCGCTGCCGCAATGGCGACGGCGCTGATGGTGCAGCCGGCCGCTACCCGCCGTCACGCTATCGTCGTCGGCCACGGTCGCGTTGGCCGCGTCGTGTGCAGCCTGCTCAAGGCACACGGCGTCCCCTACATCGCGACCGACAGCAACGCCAACGCGGTTACGCGCGACCGACGCGCCGGCCACGACGTGTATTTCGGCGATGCAAGCGATGCAGCCTTTCTCGCCCGCTGCGGGCTTGGCGAGGCTGCGGGCCTCATCATCACCATCAACGACCAGGACGCGATGGACGCGATCGTTGCCCATGTGCGCCGCAGCCGCCCCGACATCCTGATCGTCGCGCGCGCCAAGGACGCGAGCCACGCGCGCCATCTCTACGCGGTCGGCGCCAGCGACGCCGTGCCTGAGACGATCGAGGCGAGCCTGCAGCTCTCCGAAGCTGCCCTCGTCGGTCTCGGCGTGCCGACCGGGTCGGTGATCGCGACGATCCACGAGAAGCGCGACGAGTTCCGCCGTGAGCTGCAGCAGGCGGCGAACGAGGCGGGCCAAGCGTCGTCCCGCGGCGTCAAGACGAAGCGGCCGTAAGCCGTAAGTAAGCCGTAGGCTGGGTCAAACGCAGTCGCGCAGCGACGGAGTGCGGCCCAGCGTGGCACCCGCGGAGCCTGCGGTTGCTGGGTCGCGCTCGATGCGATGCTTGCGCATCGTTTCTCGCTTGACGCCAGCCTACAGCAGACCGATCAGCGCAACGGGCGCGCTCGGGCCTGTCTCGGCCAGCTCGCGGCCGGCGAGCACCAGCGCCTGCTCCAGGCTCTCGACGCCTGACAGGTCGACGACGTGGCGCGCGAACAGCAGCAGCAGCCCCGGCGTGCGGCCGGAGCCCGCGTCGATGCGATGGCAGGCAGCCCACAGCTCGGCGATGGCACCCGGCGCCGTCGCGACGGTCTCAGCTCGCACCAGCGCCCGGCTGCGTTGCGCCCGCAGTGCACCTTGCCAGTCGACCGCGCGCACGCCTGAAATCTCGCCGTCGCCCGTCGCATAGACGCGGATACCGCCGGCGGTCTCCGCCCTCAGATGCAGCGCTGCCGGCTCGAGCCCGAGCGAACGGGCTGCAATGCTGCGCGCCTCCCGCTCGGTGATGGTGTTGTCGGGCCCCTTGGCGTGCATCTCGGCGGCACCCAGCGCCGTCGCGCGCACGCGGTGCGTCTGCGTGTCGACCTCGACGGTCACCTCGAC
>JANOJW010000390.1:0-2294 GCA_031418955.1 Hyphomicrobiales bacterium
CCGAAGAACAGGCCGGCGCTTTCGATCTCGAGGATGAGACGTCCCGATACCGGCTGCTTCCCTTCCGCCGCAGCGGTGGCCTGTCGACCAGAGAAGAGCGCCCCAACTCATTTTACCCGATCTACTTCCATCAGAAGACTGGCCGTATCGCCATCAAGCCCTTGGCCGGCGCCGTAGCCATCCTTCCCATCGACGGCGACGGACGCGAGCGAGTTTGGCGCCAGACCAAACCGTCGCTCGCAGCTGCAATCGAGCGCGGCGATATGATCGTCAAGCCGGGAAGAAGCGGAAGCGGCTTCACCGTTCTCATGAAGGATAGGATCAAGGTCGGCCGCAAGCCAAAAACCATCTGGGTCGATCCCCAATACGATGCATCGACCCATGGCACCGTCTTGCTGCAGCAGATCTTCAACGGCAAACGCAAACTGTTCGATTACCCGAAGTCCCTGCCCGCCGTCGTCGACACCATCGAGATCTTGATCGGATCGAATCCGAACGCCACCGTCCTCGATTTCTTCGCCGGATCTGGCACCACTGGTCACGCGGTACTCCAGCTCAACAAGAAGGACGGAGCCGACCGTCGCTTCATCCTCTGCACCAACAACGAAAACAACATCTGCGAGGTTGTCACTTTCGAGCGCATCAAGCGCGTGATGAAAGGCTACACCACGCCGAAGGGTGAAAAGATTGAAGGCCTCGGCGGTAACCTCACGTACCTCAAGACCGCCTTCGTCAAGAAGGAGCTCAAGGTCGGGCTGTCGGATGAAGCCAAGCTCGATCTGACGCGTCGTGCCAATCTCATCCTGTCGCTCCGCGAGAACACCTTCACCCCTGCCGCAGCGACCGAGCACTACGAGATCACCCAGTCGCCGTATCGCATGACAGGCGTCTATTTCTCCGAAGACAAGAGCGAGTTGATCGCACTCCTCGACAGGCTGAAGGCGATGGCCGGGGAAAAGACCGTCACCGTCTATGTCTTCGCCTGGGAGAAAGGCGCCTACAAGAAGGGCGTCACTGGCTACGACTTCACCTTCGAGGACATACCCGAGCCACTCGTCGAGGTTTATCAAGCCATCGGTCTCTAATCCATTTTCATGCAACTGAAGGACTACCAAGATACTGCCATCAATGATCTCAAGACCAAGCTCTATCGGCTGTGGAAGGCTGGTCACGCCCCAGCCCGGCTCGTCTTTAAGGCCCCGACCGGCTCTGGAAAGACGGTCATGGCGGCCGAGCTATTGAACCGGATCTCAGGGGATGCGCAATTCAACCCCGACAAGGCGTTCATCTGGCTCTCCTTCAATCCCGACATCGTCGACCAATCGCGCCGAAAGCTAGCGACCTACCTCAACGGCGGCGTCGCCGGTCTCTACGACACCGATCAAATCTCGCAGCGTGGCAAGTTGCGAAGGAACGACGTGCTGTTCGTCAACTGGCAGAAGCTGGTCGCCCGCAACAAGTACAGCCGCAAGCTCCATCGTTCTGGGGACACCAATCTCGCGTTTGAAAAGTTCATAACCAACACCAAGGCCGAAGGTCGCGAAATCATCGTCATCGTCGACGAATGCCACCTTGCCAAGGCGACAGACCTTGCCGGCGACATTCTAACGTTGATCGCGTCGCGCCTCGAGTTGCTGATTTCAGCGACGCCGCCCGACAACCTCGTGTCGCTCGCCGACTTCCAGTCCGGCCGTGGCGACCAGGTGAGTATCCCTCACCGCGACGTCGTTGCTTCGGGCCTCCTCAAGCGCACCACCCGCATCATGCCGCGAGAGGAGATAGAAGAAATGATCCAACCGGGGCGTGACCTCGACCACACGATTCTCGATCTTGCTGCAGCCAAGCGCCTTGAACTCGCCGCCGCCTACGAGCGCGCTGGCGCAAAGGTGAACCCCTTGGTGCTCATCAAGCTTCCCAACGACGACAGCATCTCGAAAGCGGCCAGCGGCGACGATAAGCTCGCCTTCGTGCGCCGCTATCTGTCCGACATAGGTGTGCCCGAGCACAGGATCGCCGTATGGCTCACAGCGAAAAAGGAGAACCTCACTTCGATCACGGACAACGAGAGCCCCGTCGAGTACCTCATCTTCAAGCATTCAGCCGCGACCGGCTGGGATTGTCCACGAGCCGACGTGCTCGTCATGTTCCGGGAGATCAAGAGCCCGGTATTCGAGACCCAAGTCATCGGCCGTGTGTTGCGCACCGCCGAAGGACGCCACTACCCCAACGCTCCGCAGCTCAACGACGCCTACCTCTATACGTCCTACGAACGCGACACCATCGAGCAGCCGGCG
>JANOJW010000391.1:0-9412 GCA_031418955.1 Hyphomicrobiales bacterium
TCAAGCTGCGCGTCGGCTTTGGCAACAGCAGCACCTTGTCCGCGATGGCCGCGGCCAGGATGGTGATGGGCGCCAGCGACAAGCTCATGGTCGATGCCAACCAGAGTTGGAGCCTGGATGAAGCCGTTGCCATGGTCGCCGCACTCCGGGGCGCTCCGCTGCAGTGGGTCGAGGAGCCGCTGCCAGTCGATCGGCCCGACGCCGAATGGCAGGCGGTTGCAGCAGCAAGTCCTTTTCCGATTGCGGGAGGCGAGAATATGCGCTCGGCGGCGGAGTTCGATGCAGCGATCGGGGGACGGGTTTTTGGCGTCATCCAGCCGGACATCTGCAAATGGGGCGGGCTCTCGCTCTGTACTCCACTCGCGCGCCGCATCGTTGTCAGTGGCAAGCGATATTGCCCACATTTCCTTGGCGGTGGCGTTGGCCTCGCCGCGTCGGCGCATCTTCTGGCGGCTGTCGGTGGCGACGGAATGCTGGAGATCGACGTCAATGACAACCTGCTGCGCGATCGGCTGTGCGGCTCGTTGTTGCCACTCATCGAGCATTGCGTGAAAGTGCCGGATGGTCCGGGCCTTGGGTTCACGCCTGAGCTAAAGGCCGTCGCCGATCTCTGCGTCCATCATTTTGATGTCAGGGTAAACTTGACCTGAGAATCACTGTCGAACGGAGTCACGCGACCACCGCAACCCGACGCTGACATATCGCTGGTATTCCGACACGTCGCTGCGAACTGCCGATCGCACGTCTTCCGGCTCGTCCTCGAAGCTGCCGCCACAGCAAATTCGCAGGCTCGGATCTCCCGGCCACTGCTCCTGGCACATTTCCCAGACGTTGCCGTGCACCTGATAGAGCCCCCAAGGGTTCGGTTCGAAACTGAACACCGGCATCGGCCCCGCGCTCGCCTCGCCGCGGTCACCGCCGCCTCGGTAGCGCTTGCGGGCGTCGTAGTTGGCTTGTCCAGGCGAAATCGCCCCGCCCCAGTGAAACGGCGAAGTGGTCCCGGCCCGGGCGGCGTATTCCCATTCTACGTGAGATGGCAATCGATATCGCCACCCCGACATTTCACTCAGCCAGGCCACGTAACCCGCAGCGTCCGTCCAGCTGATACACACAACAGGGTGATCTCCGCCCAAGTCCTGCCACGAACGACCGCCAGCGAGGACGTAGTCGCCTTTTCCCTCGGCCCACCGGTAGGCCCCGGTCATGGGAGCCTTGCCAGTCGCAGATACGAACTTGCTGAACTGGTCTACTGTGATCTGTGTGCGTCCAATGGCAAATGGTCGGAGCACATCTTGCTCACTCTGAGCCTCATCGACCGGCTCCCTCCCGAACTCTTCAACCGGTGAGCCCATCTTGAAGCGACCCGAGGGCACGACAACCAACTGAGGACCTCCGTCGATATCGCTGAACCAATTGAGCTTTCCTTCGCCGGGCATCTGCCATTGACGTCGTCGCTCCGGCTGCCGGCCAGTGACGACTGCGACGGCGCCAGGCCTGATCAGTGGCGTGAGGCGGTCGAGCAGCAATGCCATGTCGGCGCCGAAGGTTGCACCGCGTAATTCGACGCCCGAGTGCCGCGCCTGCGGCACCAGCACTATCGAGCACTTTGAGTGCATTCTGCCGGTGCCCAAGAACAACGACACAGCTGAGGAACAGCGGCAATTTTTTCCTGGCACTTTGTCTTGGAATGTCGTCTAAGCCCTTGACTTCGAATAGACTTGACGGCGTTCGGCTCTCTCGCGGAGCTTAAATCGGATACGCTAGGACAGGTCGATCTCCTCAGGCCCGCCACCCGGCCCCCACCATAAGCCCCTCCCCCATGACCTTCCCGTCGACCAACCCGGCGCTCCACCGAGCGCTCGTGGCCCGTGACTATGCAGTCCCGACCGCCGTTCAATTGGCCATCCTTGATCCCAACGCGGCGGGTCGCGACCTGCTCGTGTCGGCCCAGACCGGTTCCGGCAAAACCGTCGCTTTCGGCCTTGCCATGGCGCCAACGCTGCTCGGCCAGGCCGAGCGCTTCGAGCCCGTGGCCGAGCCCCGGGCGCTGATCATCGCGCCGACCCGTGAGTTGGCAATGCAGGTGCATCGCGAGCTGGTCTGGCTCTACGCTGAAACGGCTGCCCGGATCATCACCTGCGTCGGCGGCATGGACCCGCGCGCCGAGGCCCGGCAACTCGAATCCGGCGCCCACATCGTGGTTGGCACGCCCGGGCGCCTGCGCGACCATATCGAGCGCCGCCGGCTCGATCTGAGCAAGCTCAAGGCCATCGTGCTCGACGAGGCCGACGAGATGCTCGATCTGGGCTTCCGGGAGGATCTGGAGTTCATTCTCGAGAAGACGCCGGCCGAGCGCCAGACGCTGCTGTTCTCGGCGACCCTGCCGCGCGACATCGAGCAGCTGGCGACCCGCTATCAGCGCGACGCCGTCCGTATCGAAACCACCCGTCGTGACGAGCAGCATGCCGACATCGACTATCGCGCCATCCGCGTTGCGCCGCACGACACCGAGAATGCCGTCGTCAATGTGCTCCGGTACTACGAGCCGCGCGCGGCACTGGTCTTCTGCAGCACGCGCGAGGCGGTCAAGCGCCTGCACGCGCGCCTCGTCGAACGCGGCTTCGCAGCCGTGGCCTTGTCGGGAGAGCTGACGCAGAACGAGCGGACCGGCGCACTCGTCGCGGTGCGGGATGGCCGCGCGCGCGTGCTGGTCGCGACTGATGTGGCCGCACGCGGACTGGATCTGCCGGACCTGGCGCTGGTCGTTCATGCCGAGTTGCCGAACGACCGGCAGACGCTGCTGCATCGCTCGGGGCGCACGGGCCGTGCCGGCCGGAAAGGCATGTGCCTGCTGGTTGTACCGTTCAACCGGCGGCGCAAGGCCGATGTGCTGTTTAGCGCGGCGCGTCTGCAGGTGACTTGGGGACCAGCGCCAACGGCCGACGAAGTTCGGGCGCGCGATCAGGAGCGTTTTCTCGCCGACCCCGTGTTCAGCGAAGCCGCGACCGCAGACGAGCTGGCCCTTGCGAAAAACCTGCAGGCCGGCCGCAGCAGCGAAGACATCGCGCTCGCCCTGGTGCGCCTCCAGCGCGCGCGCCTGCCCGAGCCCGAAGACCTTGCCTTGGACACAGGGCCCCCGCGCCGGGACGATCGCACCCGTGGCACGCGCCGCGACGAGGAGGAGATCCGCCAACTGGCCGATCGCCCGCGCAGCGCGCCCAAACCCACCTCCCTCGGCGAGGAGGCATCAGCCGCGCCGCGCACTCCCCGCCACCGGCGCGAGGACAATCGCGAAATGATCTGGTTCCGCCTCAATATCGGCCGGGACCGCAATGCCGACCCGAAATGGATCTTGCCGCTGATCTGCAATGCCGGCGGCATTACGAAGTCGCAGATCGGCACCATCAGGATCCAGGATCACGATACCCGCTTTCAGATCGTGGCCGAGTGCGCCGACCAGTTCGCACTTGCGGTGCGCACGAACAAGCACAAGCAGGGCCACATCTCCCGCGTCGGCACCTACTCATCCGAGGACGACGCAGCTGTGATGGGCGCAATCGACGCCCTCGTCCCGGTCGCCGCCGTCGATGCGCCAACGCCTGGCGGCAAACAGGATGGCAATCGAGCCCATCGGAAGCCCTCGCAGCGTCGGCGCGAAAATCATGACCCGGCTGCACCTCGTCGATCCCCCGACGAGTCCGCCCGGCGCGACGTGAAGCCGACGCCATCCGAACGTCGGCCCTCGAAATACGCCGGCAAGCGCAAGCAGCGCGAGGCCACGACGAAGTGACGTTGCTGGATGCGCCGCATTCCCTCACGCAGCCGCCGCCTCGAACACGAGCCCCGTCAGGTCGGATCCTCGCCCACTGGCGAGGTGCAGCGCCAGCGAAGCGATATCTGGATTGCCGGTGATGCAGGCCGCCTCGCTGGTGCCGGCGGGCGCGATCGCATTGAGCTGAATGCCGACGGTCGCGAGCTCGGCTGCCTCCTTGCGCGTGAACGCGGCCAGCGCCGACTGCGCGATCCGGGCCACCAGACGCGTCCGCGGCGAGGCGTTCGGCCGGCCGGTCACGATGTTGATGATGGCGCCTGCTCGCAGCGTCGTGCGCATGCGATTGGCGGCGATCCGAGAGACGAGGCACGGCATCGCCAGCAGGCTCGAGACCATCCGCTCGATCTCGGGCGGGCCCGCATGCGGCAGCGGCTCGCCGACCTCGGCCAGATTGATTACCACGTCGATGCCGCCAAGCGTCTGCATGGCATCGCGGGCAACCCGGATCATGGCGTCGTGGTCGGGGAAGGGCCCGGTGAACAGGCGCAGCTCGAGTGCGGACGGAGCGACGATCTCGGCGAGCGTCCGGATTTCGGACGTGTCCTCGGCAGCCGCCAGGACGAGACAGCAGCGCTGCTCGGCCAGCATCCGCACGATTTCCACGCCAAGCGTCGTCTCGACCCCCGTGACGAGGATGCGCTGGCCGGCCAGCTCGGGATACTCGGGCGCGAACGCAACGCCGTCGAGCGGGGACATCAACATGGGGCTCTCCTCGAACTGCTCCGCGGGACACAATCCGCAGGGCCGACGCAGCAACAAAGCCGATTCGCACCTAACGACCCCTAAATGCCCAAGCGATTCGGGTGGCGGCGGGGCCACATTACGGCCGGGGCGTGATGGGGGCGGGGGGAGGAAAGGCGCCCGCGACGGCGATCACCGGGCACGCCTCCCCCGTCGTCCCGCCGCCGCCAGGCGACCGGAAGGGCCGTCTTGTGATTCACAGTTCAAAGAGCAGCCGCCACGCACCAGCCGGATCGCTGTGGACACGCTCCGGCCGAGCCTGATGGCTTGCGTCCATCATGAGGCCGCGCGAGCGCCGAGGGATAAGTTTCGCCACCACGTCCTCGGATCAAGCTTAACCGCGGGGATAACTCGGCCCGATGCCGCGAAGCTCGCAGCCGCCGCGCCGACGGGTCCAGGACCAGGGCCGTCACAGAAATAGGGACACAGAAATAGACAGAAATAGGGACAGTTTGAATTACGAAGCCATTGCCGGCACACGGGCTCGCACCCGCTCACCCCCCATGCTCGCCGACTTGCCCCGCGCCACGGCCGCTGACACAGTGCCGGTGCCCGGGCTTCTCGGGCCTGCGCTTGGAGGTTTCATGCTGCCGTCGGGTCGGGTCGCGTTCGGCGAGATGGACGAGGTCGTGTTCGGCCGACCGGCTGCGGAAGCCGTCGCCGAGCAGGCGCGGCGGATGGGCGCAACGCGGGTGTTCCTGATGGTGTCGCGCTCGCTCGCCCGGGACACCGATGAGATCGAAAAGGTGCGCCGGGCGCTCGGCAACCGGCTCGCCGGCCAGTACGACGGCATGCCGCCGCACACTCCGCGCAGCGCCGTGATCAAGGCCGCCGCCCTGGCCCGCGAAGCAAAGGTCGACCTGATCGTCACGGTCGGCGGCGGCTCGATCACGGACGCCGCCAAAGCCGTCGCGCTGTGCCTCTCAAACGACATCACCACGCCCGACGCCATGGACGCGCTGCGCCCGGTGAAGGGCCCGGACGGCGTCGTCGGTCCCCCGCCCGGTCTCAAGGCGCCAAGCGTGCGCCAGGTGACGGTGCCCACCACCATCTCCGGCGGCGAGTTCAGCGGCATTGCGGGCGTCACCGACGAGCGCACCCGCGTCAAGGAGTTGCTGCGGCATCCAGCGATCATCCCGGCGGCCGTGATCCTCGATCCAGCCATCACCGTGCACACGCCCGAATGGCTCTGGCTGTCGACCGGCGTGCGCGCCCTCGACCACTGCGTCGAGGGCATCTGCGCCAACGAGGCGCATGCCTATGCCGATGCGCAGGCGCTGCAGGGCCTCGCGCTGCTGGCGAGCGGTCTGCCGCGCGTCAAGGCGAACCCCAAGGACCTCAACGCGCGCCTCGACTGCCAGATGGGCACATGGCTCTCGATGACCCCGCTCGCCACCGGCGTGCCCATGGGCGCCAGCCACGGCATCGGCTACGTGCTGGGTGCTGCCTTCGACGTGCCGCACGGCCACACCTCGTGCATCATGCTGCCCGCGGTGATGGCCTGGAACCGCCCGGTCAATGCCGGCCGCCAATCGCTCGTCTCGATCGCCATGGGTGAGCCCGGCCGGGAGGCCAGCGACGTGCTGCACCGCTTCATCGCCGGCCTCGGCATGCCGCGCAGCCTCGCTGCCGTGAAGATCGGCCGCGAGCATTTCGCCAAGATCGCCGAGCAGGCGATGGGCACGCCCTGGGTGCCGCGCAACCCGCGCCCGATCAACGGACCAGCCGAGGTGCTCGAGATCCTCGACCTCGCGGCTTGAGAGTCTCTGCGGAAAAAGCAAGGTCGGGTTGAGCCTTGCACATGGCGAAGCCCGACTTTCGGGGGAGTGATGTCGGGCTTCGGCCGAAGTGCAGACGGCCTCAACCCCACCTACCAGAGACCTTCAATCCATGTCCGGCGTGATCACGTTCTGCGGCTTGTTCGACAACAGCGCGGCGCGGATCGTCTCGGCGGCCTTGAGACGCGTGTCGTGCTCGGCTTGCGGCGACCAGTAGGCGGCGTGCGGCGTGATCACCAGCCGGCCGGTGAGCCACGGCTCGCGCGCACGATAGGCCGCGATCAGCTTCGGCAACGGCTCGACCGGCGGCTCGACCGGAACCACGTCGAGGCCGGCCGCCGCCAGATGGCCGCTCTTCAAGTGCTCGTAGACGCCGTCGATGTCGACGATCGGCCCGCGCGCCGTGTTGACCAACACGGACTGCGGCTTCAGCAGGCCGATCTGGCGGGCCCCGATCAGGCCGCGTGTCTCCTTGGTCAGCGGCGCGTGGATCGAGAGCACGTCGGTCTGCCGCAACAGGTCCTCGAGGGTGCGGGCCCGCTCGACGCCGAGCGCCAGCTCCGACCCGTTGGGCAGGTGCGGATCGTAGAAGGCGACGCGGAACCCCAGCGCCTTGGCCCGCAGCGCTGCCGCCGTCCCGATGCGCCCGAGACCGACGACGCCGAAGGTCTGCACGCCGAGCCGGCGCACGAGGCCGCCGGTTGTTACCGGGCGCCACGGCGCGATGGCAGTTGCCTGCGCCTTCAGTTGCCCACCCGCAACCGGCGCGCCTTCTCCTTGCGCCTTCAGTTGCGCGTCCTTGAGGCCCTTCGGTTGCCCAATACCAACCGGGCCTGCAACCGGCGCGCGCTGGGTGTCGTGATAGTGCAGGATGCCGCGGCGCAGCGTCAGCGCCAGCGTGATCGCATGGTCGGCGACTTCCGTGGTGCCGTAGTCGGGCACGTTGCAGACGAGGATGTTGCGCTCGGCCGCGGCTATCCGGTCGATGCGATCGTAGCCGACACCCATGCGGACGATGCACTTGAGTTTGGGGAAGCGCGTCAGGTCCTCTCGGGTGACGAAGAAGCGCATGGCCATCAGGCCATCGACCTCGGCACAGTCGGCGGCGGTGAGTTCTGAAAGTGACCCGACGTTGCGGTGCATCAGAGTGATGCCGTCGCCGAACACTTGGCGTTCGATCGACCCGTCGGCAATCTGGTCTTCAGCGTAGAGAACGGTGACGGGCATAGGCGGCCTCCCTCTGGATCGCCGCACGGTGGCAGGGGCTGAGCGCTGAGGCAAGCGAGTGGCACGATGGGGACTGGGGATGCGCGAACGAGCGCCCGCGGCTGACCGCTTTCGGCCTCACGCCTTTTGCGCCTCGCGCTTGCGGATCTCCTTCAACTCGGGATCCATCTTGTCGAAGGCGATCAGCGGGGCGAATGTGCGAAACACCCGGTTCGTCACGCGGCCACGATGGCGGAAATACACCCAGTGCTTGTCGAGCCGACTGCCGAGCTTGACCTTCTGCGCGTACGCGGTCTGGCCCGACTGGAATTTCGTGGCGCCATGCTGCAGGGCAAATCGCACGCCTTCCATCCACGCCACGAAAAACAGATTGTGTTCGCGTCCTTCCGGATAGCGCATGCCCCAGAACTTGTCGATGACACGGTCATTCTCGATGAACATCAGCTTCACCGCCAGCAGGCGGCCGTCGACGCGACAGAGAATGCAGGCGGCGCGGTCGCCCAGCCCCGCCATCACGTTGCGGAAGTAGGCGGGCGAGAGTTGCTCGAAGTCGCCGTAGTCGAAACGGCTGTTGCGGCGCGTCTCCTCGTAGAGCGCGAAAATCTCGTCCTCGAGCCCGGCGATGGAGCGCACCGTCTCGAGCTCGACGTTGCCGGCGGTCTTGAGCTTGCGCCGCAACGTCGAGCGGTTGTTGGCGGACAGGCTCTGCACGTACTGGATTTCCGTTTTGAACGGCAGGTCGAGGACGCAGACGGGAAGGCTCGCGATGCGCGAGAAACCGGCGTCCGCGATCACCGGATCGAGCCCGCCTGTCTCCCGGTCGGCAATGTCCTTGATGGCGAGCAGCGGCACCCGCTCGGCTGCCGCATGATGGTCGAGGCCGGCGAGCAGCGTGCGCATGGCAGCGGCCCGCTCGGCCGGCGAGAGGCCAGGGTCGAACCCCAGATGGCAGCGGTCGGCGAGCGGCGAGCCGAGCCCCATCACAGGCACGCCGACGAGACGCGGCACCCGGCGATTGAGCCAGTCGCCGACCGGCCGCCAAGAGCCTTGCAGCGGCGTGTCGAGGCGATAGGTGACGCGGAACACCGGCGCGGCGGCCAGCATGCGATCGCGATCCCAAACCGAGATCGCCTCGAAGCCGAAGCCTGGTGGCGGCGCGCTCTCGATCGCCCTGTAGTAGGCCCAGCCTTCCGCCTCGTCCGGGAACAGCCGCGTCCACTCGCGCTCGGGAATCGCGCCGACGCCGCCGTGATGCTCGACGCGCAGCGTGGCTAATGGGGTTTTTACGATGGTCATGGCGACGGCATGGGTGCAATGGCCATGCCATACTGGCTTGCAGCACGCTGGCGGCGCCAGTGCTTTGCGGACACAACGCTCCTCGAAACATCGCCAAGCAGTCAACGGCCGCTCAATGTCACGCACGCGCCGGTTGCTCGGGCCGGATGCTTTGCATGCCCTCGGGCTCGTCCCGGGGGTGGGCATCCGAAGGCCCAAGCAAAGCGGGATCTGAAGGCGCCAGCACGCGCCGGATGCTTTTGGGAATCCGAAGGCGCCAGCACGCGCCGGATGCTTGTGGGCATCTGAAGGCGCCAGAAAAGTGAAACCGCCCGGCCCCGTGAGGGACCAGGCGGCGAAACCCTGGGAGTAGCGCGCTCTTGGCTTGCGCCTTGGGTTGCCCACTTCGCAACCGGCGCGCCCAACCCCTTCGGATTACGGGCTGACGCGCTTCTTGAGGCCCGTGTCGACGTCGGTGAAGGTGCCCTTCACTTCGGTGCCGACGTTATTCACGACGGTGATGATGGCAACGCCGATCAGGGCGGCGATCAGGCCGTAC
>JANOJW010000392.1:0-1580 GCA_031418955.1 Hyphomicrobiales bacterium
CCGTTCTACGCGATCCTGCGTGCGTTCACGGGGTCGTTCCTTGGTATTCCGCTTGGATCATACGCAAAGCTTTTCGGTGTGCTTGCGATGTTTGGATCGATCCTGGTTCTGGCATTCGTGCCGTGGCTCGACACCAGCCGCGTCAAGTCGGCCAAGTACCGGCCGATCTTCAAGTGGTTCCTGATCCTGTTCTTCCTCTCGGTGCTGGCGCTCGGCTATCTCGGTGCCAAGCCGCCCGAGGGCTGGTACGTGATCTTCTCGCGCATCTTCACCTTCTACTACTTCGCGTTCTTCCTGCTGATCATGCCGATCGTCGGTGTGATCGAGACCCCCTCGCCCATGCCGCGGTCGATCACGGAATCCGTGCTCGGCAAAGGCTCGAGCGGGGTGCCGGCTGGTGCTGCCGCCGCCCCCGAGAAGCGCTAAGGATCGGAGCCTCAATCCAATGACCTTATCCTTCGGTCTCAAGACGCTCGCTGGTGCCGCGCTGGCCCTGTCCCTGGTGGCGCCGCTCGCGCCGGCCCAGGCGGCCAGCGACGCCCCCGTCATCAAACGGCACGACAAGTGGACGTTCTCGGGCGTGCGCGGCAAGTTCGACAAGGCGCAGTTGCAACGCGGTTTCCAGGTCTACCAGGAGGTGTGCGCCGCCTGTCACGGCCTGAAGCGCGTCTACTTCCGTAACCTGTCGGAGCCGGGCGGTCCGGGCTTCCCCGAGGAGGCGATCAAGGCGCTCTCGGCAACCTGGCCCAACCAGATCTTCGATGGCCCCAACGACGCCGGTGAGATCGCCGACCGCCGCGGCCGCTTGATCAAGCGCCCGGCCAAGCCATCGGACCCGATCCTCGGGCCCTACGACAACGACAAGGCCGCCGCTGCCGCCAACAACGGCGCCGTGCCGCCCGATCTGTCGCTGATGACCAAGGCGCGCGGCATCGAGTATCACGGTTCGATCCTGGCGCATCCGTTCATGATGCTGCGCGACATGGTCAACGGCTACCAGGAAGGCGGCGCCGACTACACGTACGCCCTGCTGAACGGCTACGAGAACGCGCCAGCCAACATGAAGCTCGCCGACGGCATGCACTACAACAAGTGGTTCCCGGGCGCCCAGATCGCCATGGCGGCGCCGCTCCAGGCCGGCCAGGTCAAGTACCAGGATGCGGCGACGCCGCGCACCGTCGCGCAATATGCCGAGGACGTCACCGCGTTCTTGATGTGGGCAGGCGATCCGCGCCTCGAGGACCGCAAGGGCATGGGCCTCAGCGTCCTGCTCTACCTGCTGATCACCTCGATCCTGCTCTATTTCGCCAAGCAGCGCCTCTGGGCCAAGGTGCACTGAGGGACGTTTCGCACGAGATACGAGAAAGGGCCCGTCGAGCGGGCCCTTTCGATTCGTGGGTAGGTTTGCCTGCACGTCAGCTTGGGAGGTTCCGCAGGACCCCGCCGGGTTGCTGGTGCCAGAGCGGCGCACGTGGCGTCTCGGGCGCAGCGACCGGTGTCGGCGGGAGCGGCTGCGGCGCAGCGATCCGTGGCGGCGCAGGAGTGGGTGCGGGAGCGGCGGTCCTTGGTGGCGCCAGAGC
>JANOJW010000393.1:0-4321 GCA_031418955.1 Hyphomicrobiales bacterium
GGCTGGTCCACGAGCACCGGCTGGAAGCGGCGTTCGAGAGCGGCGTCCTTCTCGATGTGCTTCCTGTACTCGTCGAGCGTGGTCGCGCCGATGCAGTGCAGTTCGCCGCGCGCGAGCATGGGCTTGAGCAGGTTGGCCGCGTCCACGGCGCCCTCGGCGGCACCCGCGCCGACGATCGTGTGCAGCTCGTCGATGAACAGGATGATGCGGCCGGCTTCCGCCTCGATCTCCTTCAGCACGGATTTCAGCCGTTCCTCGAACTCGCCGCGGTACTTCGCGCCGGCGATCAGCGCGCCCATGTCGAGCGAGAGCAGCTTCTTGTCCTTGAGGCTCTCAGGGACATCGCCCTTGATGATGCGCTGCGCGAGGCCTTCGGCGATCGCCGTCTTGCCGACGCCCGGCTCGCCGATCAGCACGGGGTTGTTCTTGGTGCGTCGCGACAGCACCTGGATGGTGCGGCGGATCTCCTCGTCGCGACCGATCACGGGATCGATCTTGCCGGCAGCGGCGGCTTCGGTGAGATCACGCGCATAACGCTTCAGCGCGTCGTAGCCCTGCTCGGCGCCGACCGAGTCGGCGGTGCGGCCCTTGCGGAGGTCGTTGATCGCCTGGTTGATGCGCTGCGCTTCCGAGCCGGCCTCCTTCAGGATGCGGGCTGCCTCGCTGCCGCCTTCGACGAGGATGGCGAGCAGCAATCGCTCGACGGTGACGAACCGGTCGCCCGCCTTCTCGGCGATCTTCTCGGCCTGCTCGAAGACGCGTGCGAGCTCCGGCGCCAGATACAACTGACCGGCGCCGCCGCCCGAGACCTTCGGCCGCTTGGCCAGCGATCGCT
Source organism: Hyphomicrobiales bacterium (assembly GCA_031418955.1). Lineage (GTDB taxonomy): Bacteria > Pseudomonadota > Alphaproteobacteria > Rhizobiales > Hyphomicrobiaceae. The sequence goes on from JANOJW010000393.1 coordinate 836, forward strand.
CTACGGCGGTGAGGGCAACTTTCGGATCAGCGCCCGACCGCGACAGCAGTCCGGCTGCGAGCCCTTCCGGGTCGTCGAGCAGGACCTTCAGCAGGTGCTCGGTCGTGAACTGCTGGTGACCCTCTCGGAGGGCGAGGCTTTGCGCCGATTGCAGGAAACCCTTGGCGCGGTCGGTGTATTGATCAAGGTTCATATCGTCTCTCCACCCGCCACACGTGCCCCGAAGCGACTCGCGCAGCCGTGATTCCAGGTCAACGGAGCCCCATGATGGCGGCTCCATGACTGTTATTTAGGTGGGCACGGCCCCGAGGCAAGGTGGAGGGCGCGCGAAAGCATTGCAGCCGCGGAGCGTTATCAGACCTACATCAGCTTGCGGATCTCGGCTTTTAGGGCGGGGGCGAGATCGTCGCGGGCGAGCGCGTAGGCGACGTTGGCGGCGAGGAAGCCGATCTTGGATCCGCAGTCGTAGATGGTGCCGTCGAAGCGCACGGCGCTGAAGCGCTGGTCGGGCTCGTGGGCGAGGCGGATCATGGCGTCGGTGAGCTGGATCTCGCCGCCCGAGCCGCGCTCCTGCTCGCCGAGCAGCTTGAAGATTTGGGGCTGCAGGATGTAGCGGCCGGTGATGTGCAGGTTCGAGGGCGCGGTGCCGCGCGGCGGCTTCTCGACCATGGTGCGGATGGCCGAAACCTTGGCCTTCGCGTTCTCGACGCCGACGATGCCGTAGAGGTGAGTCTGGTCCTCGGGTACCGGCGAGACCGAAACGTGATTGCCGCCGTGCTCGTTATAGGCCTCGATCATCTCGGCGAGGCACGGCTTCTGGGCGTGATGCAGCATGTCGGGCAGCAGTAGCGCGAACGGCTCGTTGCCGACGATCTCGCGCGCGCACCACACGGCGTGGCCGAGGCCGAGCGGGGCCTGCTGGCGGGTGAAGCTGGTCTGGCCGGGGCCGGGGAGATCGCGGGAGAGCAGGTCGAGCTCGTTCTTCTTGCCGCGCGCCTCGAGCGTGTGCTCGAGCTCGTAGTGGCTGTCGAAGTGATCCTCGATGACGCCCTTGTTCCGCCCGGTCACGAAGATCAGATGCTCGATGCCCGCCGCGCGGGCCTCGTCGACGACGTGCTGGATCACCGGCCGGTCGACGACGGTCAGCATTTCCTTCGGCATGGCCTTGGTGGCAGGGAGAAATCGAGTGCCGAGGCCTGCGACCGGGAACACGGCCTTGCGGATTTTCTGGAACGGACGATTCATGAGCGAGCTCCAAGGGGGACTTCGGTCGAGACTACGGATTGGCACGCGACTGGCACGCGACGTGCTGTTGCGGACAAGGTCGCAGTTGTCGTCGCGGTTGTCGCGGTCAAGGATGCGAGGATGCGAGGATGCAAGACACGTGCGCGGATTAATGCCCCGTGAACGATTTGGGACTTAAACCCGCTGTTGACGCGCCGCAAGGTTCATAACTGGTGAACGGCTCGTAAATGCGGCCGAACAAGGAGACGACCATGGCCATCCTGGTGACGGGCGGCGCCGGGTACATCGGCAGCCACATGGTGCTGGAACTGGTCGATGCCGGCGAGACGGTCGTCGTGCTCGACAACCTCACGACCGGGTACCGCTTCGCCATTCCGGCCGGTGTCGAGCTGGTGGTCGGCGATATCGGCGACGAGGCGCTGTTGAGCCGCGTGCTCGGGACCGGCGGCATCGAGGCGATCATCCACTTCGCGGGCTCGATCGTGGTGCCGGAGTCGGTTGCCGATCCGCTCGGGTACTACCTCAACAACACGGTGAAATCGCGCACGCTGATCGCTGCCGCTGTGGCCGCCGGCGTGACGCAGATGATCTTTTCCTCTACTGCGGCCGTCTACGGCAGCCCGAAGGAGAACCCGGTCTCGGAGAACGCCGCGCTGGCGCCGATGTCGCCCTACGGGACCTCGAAGCTGATGACGGAGTACATGCTGCGCGACACCGCCGCCGCGCACGATTTCCGCTATGTGGCGTTGCGCTATTTCAACGTGGCGGGCGCCGATCCCGCCGGCCGGTCGGGTCAATCGACGCCGAGGGCGACGCATCTGATCAAGGTCGCCTGCGAGACGGCGCTCGGCAAGCGGTCGCACATGGAGGTGTTCGGCACCGACTACCCGACGCCGGACGGCACCTGCATCCGCGACTTCATCCACGTGAAGGATCTGGCGCGGGCGCATGTCGCAGCGCTCCAGCACCTGCGTCGTGGGGCTAAGTCGGACGTGTTCAACTGCGGTTACTCCAAGGGATACTCGGTGCTGCAGGTGATCGACGCCGTGAACCGGGTGGCGCGCAAAAACCTCGATGTGCGCCTGTCGCCGCGCCGGCCCGGCGACCCGCCGGCGATCGTGGCGGCGTCGGGCAAGATTCGCCAGTCGCTGGGCTGGACGCCCGAGCACGACGATCTCGACCGGATCGTCGCGCAGGCGCTCGCCTGGGAAGCCAAGGTCGACCAGCTCAAGGCTGCCGGTTGACGCTTGGCGTAATGGACGCGATCGAGACGCGCGTTGGAGCAGCGCGACCGGACCTCAGTACTTCCGGATCAAGCCGACGAGACGGCCCTGGACGTCGACCTGCTCGGCGTCCAAAATCCGCGGCTTGTAGGCTGGGTTCTCGGCATGGAGTTCGATCATGCCAGCGCGTTTCTGGATGCGCTTCAGCGTCGCCTCCTCCTTCTCGACCAGTGCAACCACGATGTCGCCATTGTCGGCGGACTGGGTTCGCCGGATGATGACGATGTCGCCTTCGTGGATGCCAGCCTCGATCATCGAGTCGCCGCGCACTTCGAGCGCGAAGTGCTCGCCCTTGCCCAGCATGTCGGGTGGACAGACGACGTCCTTGGAGTGATCCTGGATGGCGCTGATCGGCACGCCTGCCGCAATCCGGCCCATCAACGGCACCGTCGTCGGCGGCGCAGTCATGTACACCGGCGGCGGGGCCTGAGCGAATTCGGCCAGTCGCGGGTTGCTCCGGCCGCCCGGTTCCATCGCCTCCGGCAGTTTGATGATCTCCAGCGCGCGGGCGCGGTGCGGCAGGCGCCGGATGAACCCGCGCTCCTCGAGCGCCGTGATCAACCGGTGGATGCCCGACTTGGAACGCAGGTCCAGCGCCACCTTCATCTCGTCGAAGGACGGCGGGACGCCCGATTCCTGGACCTTGCCGTGAATGTAGAGCAGCAGCTCTTTCTGCTTGGCCGTCAGCATGCGACCTCCTGTGGTTCTGTTCTTGGTATCAACTGATCTCGGTGTCGTCTGATCTCGATTGTTTTCGATCCGACGCGAGCGTTCGCGTTGTGTTGCGAGAACGCCTAGTGTTTGCACAAATCAAGAACACGCTAGATGTTCCCTGAGTGTTCAGCAAGCGTTTTCTTTGCGGCAATCCGGAAAGAATCAAAAGTCGAGCGACAGGATCGGGACAACGCCACCGGCCGGCACGGGTGGCGCCCCGATCGGCCGCACGATCAGGCAGTCC
>JANOJW010000394.1:0-4380 GCA_031418955.1 Hyphomicrobiales bacterium
GCGACGCCTGCAGCAGCGGCGATGCCTTCGAGGCGTCGGCGCACGATGTGCAATGCATCCTCGGCGGCAAAGAGCAGGACGCGGCCGGCGCGCGCCACCGAGAACCGGCGCAGGCATGGCATGCCCGATGCGACAGCAACGGCCAAGTCCAGAGCCAGGAACGACTTGCAGCACTTGGGCTCGCCGCCGACGATGCCGACGGCCTGTTCGCCCCAGAGGCCGGTGACCAGCCAGCGGTGTTCTTCGGAGCGCTCGGCAAGACGCCATGCGGGCTCGACCGGCAGCAGGCTCATCGCCGTTGCCTCGCCGTCTTGGTCTCGGGGACGGGCGGCGTGGCGCAGATCTCCAGGAACAGCTTCTCGTCGATGTGGCGGACTTCGCGTTGGGCTGCGACCGAGAGCAGCTCGCCGGCGATGTTCATGAGGGCGCGCGGGTTGCCTTGGGCATGATCGGCGAGCGTGGCGATCAACTCGGGCGTCATCAGCTTGACGGCGCCGGCTGGCCTTCTGCAGTGCGTGAACGAGCAACTCCTGGAGTTCGTCAGGCGTCGATCGTTCCAGCGCCAACCTTACGCGCATGCGGCTGTTGAGCGGCATCAACTCGTCGGAGCGCAGGCGTTCGAGCAAGCGGCCGTCGCCGGCGAGCACGACGGTGAGCAGGATATGGCTGTCGAGCTTGGCCGACGACAGCAGGCGCAGTTCGGCAAGGACGGCCGGCAGCATCTCCTGGGCCTCGTCGACGATCAGGATGGGGCGCGACAGGGCAGCGTCGATGTGCGTCTGCCAGCGATCACGAAGAAGCTTGGCGCCGCCCCAGCGGTTGGCGGGCCGCAGCTCGACGCTGAACAGATCGCCCATCTCGCGGTAGAAGTCGGGCAGGCCGGCCTGCGGTCGGGTGAGGATGCCGACCTTGACGTCGCGTTGTGCGCCGAGGCGCTCGGCCAAAATGCGCAGCGTGACGGACTTGCCGGTTCCCGGCGCACCGGTCACCAACGCGAAGCCGCCCTCGCCGACGAGTTGCTCGGCGCGCCAGCAGAAGGACTCGATGCGTCGGGTGACATGCAGCGCCTCGACCGGCACGTCGGGGGCGAATGGGTTCCACTTCAGGCCGTAGAGCGCGAGCAGCTTCTTGGTCATGAGGTCTCTCCATTGTCGTTGTTGCCGCGGTCACCTGGGCCGCGGTCATCTGGTGGGGCGTCGTCTTTGGGCAGGTAGGGTGGCGCCAGACCGGCGGCGGCTTGGTTGTCGAGCATCCGAGCCAGCAGGGGCGGCAGTCCGGTCGCAGGCGCGACTTCGGGTGCGACGGCCGCCGTCGACACCGGATCAAGTGTCCGGCGCAGGCCGCTGGCATTCTGAGTCTTGTCCTGCGGATAGAGGCGGGCGAGTACGGTGCCGGTGCGCTCGTCGACGAGGTGCACGCGTCCGAGGTCCCAGGATCCGTAGCGGACCTCGATGCGCGTCAGATGCCGGTAGCGGTTGGGGATCTCGAAGCGCCGGCCCTCGATCACGATGCTGCCGTCGCTCTTCCTCTGCGTGCGCGTGTCCGATCGCGTGAAGGCGAGGCGGAGCGCGTCGCTGTCGGGACATTCCCGGGTGACGGCGGGTCCGGCCAGGAACCGTGTGATCGGCGCCTCTCCGATCTCGGAGTGGATCTTGCCGTTGTAGTCCTGCTCGACCCAGGCCTGTGTCGCCTCGTTGAGAACAGACAGGGTCAAGTCCGGCACATGCTCCAGCATGGCCATAAGGCGCCCCTCGACGGGCCCCCAGAAAGCCTCCTGCTTCGCATTTTGATAGGGTGAATACGGAAGAGTTGTCTGATGCAGGATGCCGAGGCGGGCGAGGCCCTGGGTGATCTCGGCAGCCGTCATCGCCGCGCCGTTGTCGCTCAGCGCCGATCGCGGCAGACCGCGCTTCTGGAAGGCCTGTGACAGGCCATGTGCAATGATCTCGGCCGTCTCGGCCAGATACCACTGCAGGTGACAGGCGAGCCGCGAGCGGTCGTCGACAACGCCGAACAGGATCGGCGTGGCCCACTCCCCGCGTTGGGTGAGCACCTTGCGCGAGCCATGGTGGCAGTCCCAATGCCAGAGCCCGTTGACGTACTCGGCCTCGTAGCTGCGGATCTCGCGATCGAGGATGCGGACCTCGGCCCGTTCGGCGCCATCGGTCGTGCGTGACGTCAGGCGCCGGCGCTTGTCGAGGCCATTGGCCTTCATGAAGCGGCGCAGCGTCGGGTAGGACGGAACCGGCTCGAGGCCGGGTTGCTTCTCGGCCAGAGCAACGAGGTTGTCGTGATGGAGTTGGACGCTCCAGCCCTTGTGGGCGGCATACTGCGCCAGCACCGCCTGTCGGACCGCGTCGCTGACCGCGTGCTGTTGGCCCGCGTTGACGCGCACCTTGCGCCGGAGCACGCCGACCGGATCGGCGCGCTCCTTCAAGGTGCGATAGTACCAGCGCTCGATGGTTGAGAAGCCGAACTGCACGGGCTCGCCGGTCGTCGGATGCTGCCAGGTGCGCGATGCCAACTGGTGAAGCGCGGCCTTCAACTCGCCCTTCTCCGGCGGCGCGGCCAACAGCCAGCCGATGACGGCGAAGCGCAGGTGCGCCCACCGTTCGTGAACACGTGGACCTGATGGCGGCTCTGTCATGCCAGCGCTCCTGATGAGGGGATGCGCCGATGCTATGGGGCCGGTCGATGCGCTTCGAGGCAGATGCTCTGCGGACGGCCGTCGACCGTCGGCGAGCTTGAATGTCGGTTAAGACTCCTGGTTATCGAGAGGTGCCGCCGGTGATCGGCCCAAGGAAGCGGAGTGCCAAGATGAGCTGGTCGCGCTCGTCATGCGGGTCGCATGCCTCCGGCATGACGCCGAACCGATCGAGAAGCGACGCCGGCAATCGTGCGTGCTCGACAGGCGGCATGAAGCGGGCGCGGGCGATCTGCCAGAACGGCGTCGCGGTGAATGTGTCCCCCCACCATCGTCGCCATCGCGCGATCGTGCGCGGCGGCACCGGGACAACTGCGGCAAGGCGCTCGATGCGTGACGCACTGGCGCCCGAGTGCAGGATTGCGATCAGGATCACGATCGCGGCGACATAGACGCGACGGCCGAGGAAGCGCAACGACGGCGGCGTCTCTCTGCCCCGGCAGCCGTCGCGGCGGCAGCAGAAGCTGAAGCGCCGGTCGTGCTCGGGACCGAGCTTGAGTGGCCGCCCGCGTGGCTTGCGGTTGAAGTTCGCCACGTCGAGCCGGGCACCGCAGCTTGCGCAGCACTGGCGCTGCCGCTCGTCGGCGAGATCGCGATCGCAGGCGAGCAGGAAGTCATGGAATCTGCTATCGGCGAGCAGGGTTGCGTACAAGGAATGCACCTTCTCGACATCCAGGACCGACCCCGATGGCCAAGCCCGGACGCAACGATCGCTGCCCCTGCGGAAGCGGCAAGAAGTACAAGTCGTGCTGCTTGACGAAGGATGAAGCCGCCGAGCGAGAGCGTCTCGCCGCGGCACAGGCCGACCGTGATGCGCGGGCTGGCGAGAAGCAGAAGAGCCTTCGGGAGGTGCGTGAAGCGTTGATCGCCAAGCTCGCCGGAACGACGCCTATCGACGGCGACGTCTTCGACGACGATCTGACCGAGGCCTCGAACGCGGTGCTCGATCTGATCAGGGACGGCAAGCTCGACGAGGCCGAGGCCGCCGCCCGCGGCCTCCTGGTGCGTTACCCCGAGGTGCCCGACGGCTGGGACCGGCTCGGCGTGGTGCACGAGAAGCGCGGCGAGAACCGGCAAGCCGCCGACTGCTACCGCGAGCTGCTCGCGTTCGTGCGCAAGCACCCCTTCGACTTCGACGCGTCGATCATCGACGACACCATCGCCCGCATCGACAGACTCGATCCGTCCCCCGCAGATTGATCCCGCCGCTCGCGATCGGCGAGGGAGCCGAACGCGTCACCTTCTGCGACCGTGATCACGCCGCCCGGAGATCACCCTCAGATGCTGCGGCCAGGGTTACAGGGGCTTGCCCTTGCCCAGTTCGGAAGATGTACTCACATCTTCGCATCTGGCTACATCAAGAAATGCTTTGGCGGGTCTATTCATAATCGCAAGCGTAGCCATTCATGGCTCGCGGAAAAGACGTGTCATGGAGTTATGCGCAGGTTTTTACAGAAACTAAAAATCACATTCACATATTGTCTGAAAAATACAGTTTAACTTTCCGTGCAACACGGATAAACTACATATCCATGAGCCGCAAAAAATATGAAGGTGAGCAAAAACAGATTTGGGCCGTGCGTGGCATTCCGATGGAAACGCGGTCGGCTGCAATGTCGACGGCGCGACGTGCCGACATGACGCTCGGCGAATGGCTGGCAAAGGTTGTCAATGAG